>NZ_JCAFUS010000007.1:0-212563 GCF_059371555.1 Stenotrophomonas sp. YJH_SMC_10
CTCCCTGGTGAAATTAGCGCTGTGGAACCACCCGATCCCATCCCGAACTCGGAAGTGAAACGCAGCTGCGCCGATGGTAGTGTGGCTCAAGCCATGCGAGAGTAGGTCATCGCCAGGGTTTACACCCAAAACCCCGCTGCTCACGCAGCGGGGTTTTTCTTTGTGCGCAGAACATGCGGGTAGTGCCGGCCGCTGGCCGGCAACCCCATGGCCCAGCATCGTCCCGGGAGATTCACGCGATGCGTGGGGGGGCTCCACGCGCAACCACGGTGCCAACCAAGGTTCGCAGCTACCGAGGGCAGGCGGATCAAGAGTAGATCCACGCCATGCGTGGATGCCCTCCGCGAGGAGGCATGGCGCCAACCAAGGTTGGCCGCTACCAATCGATTGCCGGCCAGCGGCCGGCACTACCGTCAGAACCACGTCATGCGTGCATGGGTTGTTCCTGCGACAAGCCTAAGCAATAAAAAAACGGCGCCCTGCGGGCGCCGTTTTCCTCAACGCGCGACGCAGGACCTCATCACGCCGCCCGCGACACTCCGTGCAGTTCCTGCTGGCGGAACACCGACACCGCCTCGGTGAGCGTGCCTGCCTGCGACTGCAGCTCGCGTGCGGCGGCGGTCGCTTCCTCCACCAGCGCGGCATTCTGCTGCGTGGCCTGGTCCATCTGCACGACGGTCTGGTTGATCTGCTCGATGCCGATCGACTGCTCCTGCGAGGCTGCGGAGATCTCATGCATCAAGTGGCTGACATTCTCCACGCCGCCGACAATGCCCTGCATGCGCAGGCCGGCATCGGCCACCAGCTGGGCACCCTCGCCGACCTGGCGGCCGGCCTCATCGATCAGCTTCTTGATCTCCTGTGCCGCGGCGGCCGATCGCTGCGCCAGCACGCGCACCTCACTGGCGACCACCGCGAAGCCGCGGCCCTGCTCACCGGCGCGTGCGGCCTCGACCGCTGCGTTGAGCGCGAGGATGTTGGTCTGGAACGCGATGCCATCGATGACGCCGGTGATGTCGCCGATCCGCTTCGAGGCGCCTTCGATCGCCTGCATGGTGTCGACCACCCGCTGCATGGCGACATTGCCGTCGCTGGCGGCGGCCTGGGTAGTGACCGCCAGCTGGCTGGCCTCGCGTGCATGGGCGGCATTCTGGCGCACGGTGGCGGTCAGCTCTTCCATCGACGCCGCGGTCTCCTGCAGATGCGCGGCCTGGCGCTCGCTGCGCTCGGACAGCGCGCCGTTGCCGGCAGCGATCTCGCTGGCAGCGGTACTGATCGAAGACGCGCACTGCTGGATGCGGCCCACCATGCGTGCCAACTGGCCGGCGGTGGCGTTGGCGTCGCGCTGGATGGCAGCGAACGCACCGTGATACTCGCCATGCATGCGCCGATCAAGATCGCCGCTGGCCAGCGCCGAGAGCATCTGCCGCACTTCATCGACAGTGCTGCCCAGCGTATCCAGCAGCTGGTTGATGCCACCGGTCAGGCCATCGAGGAAGCTGGCGCCCTCCGCTGGCTGCAGGCGCTGGTCAAGGTCGCCAGCGGCGGCGGCGGCGACGATGTCCGCGACGGCATTCTCCAGCTTGAGCTCCTGGGTGCGGTCATGCCACTCCACGGCAAAGCCCAGGCGCGTGCCCTGCGCGTCGAAGACCGGCGTAACGACCTGCGCGAAGTGCACCGGGCCGATCTGCACCTTGCCGTTGTGCGCGACCTGCAGGCCGTTGAGGATCGCGCGGATGCGGTCCGGGTTGGCGTGGAAGCGATGGATGCTGCTGCCGACCAGGCGCTCGGCGTCGAAATCAGGAAAGGCCTGGCGCAACGTCGCCTGCTGGTTGCGCAGCAGCGCGACCACCGAGCGGTTCACGTAGCGGATCACATGCTCGTTGTCGGCAATCATCATCGCGGTGCGCGACGCATCCAGCGCCTGGCGGATCTGCGCGTTCTCGGCATGCGACGCGGCTTCCCGTCCCCGCTGGGCCTGCACGTGCAGCGCAGTGTCGGCCAGGGCGTGGGCCAGCGAACCCGGTGCATAGGCCCCGGCATCGGCATGTGCCCCAAGATCGGCACCCGTGGCGATATCGCGTGCGAGTGCGGCAAGCCGACGCGGGCCATGGCCCAGTGCTTCGGTCTGCTGGCGCAGCCGCTGCGCGACCTGGCCGAGGAACAGGGTCAGCCCCGCGAGCATCGCGGCCTGCAGCAGCGTCGGCCACAGTGCAGCACCCGCCTGCGGCGGTACCAGCAGCGCGAGCGTGCCGACGCTGCCGGCCAGCCACACCGGCAAACGATCGCGATGGCCGAGCAGCATCCCCAGCAGCACGGCGATCGGCAGCGCCGGCGACAGGCCGACGATGGTGCATGCCAGGGCCAACTGCAGCGCGACCAGGACCGCCAGGCCGTTGCGGGCGATGCTGCGGCCGGCCAATGGACCTGCCAGCCACAGCGCCGGCAGCACCGCAGCCGCCATGCACGCAGCGGCCACGACCTGCGGGCCACGCAGGGCCAACGCCAGGCCTGCGACGGCCAGTGTCGCGCTGCCGATCAACAGTCGACGGTCAGCGCCGCGGGCGAGTTGCTGCAGATGCGGCAGGCGGGCGGCATCGGGGGGACGGGAGGATGCAATGGACATCGGAGGCTCCTGGATCAGCAGACGACAACGACCACGCCGCAGCACACGCAGCAGGGCGTGACCGGGGCATGTGTCGGGAATTCGAGGAATGCGGCGCGATCAGCGACGCGGAGACGGGACACCGTGGCCACATCCTGTGGGTGACGGTGCAGCAGAGCGGGCATGCGGACTTCCTTGCAGAACCAGACACACGCCGCAGGCCCGACCGGGCCCGCGTGCAGCGGGCGCAAGGGCCCGCAACTGGTGTATCGGCCGCGAACGCGCAGAGTGAAGCGCGTGCTCGCCTGCGCTCAGCCGGCGTTGTCGTTGCTGAAGAAGCGCAGGATCACTTCGGCGACCCGCGCCGGATCCTCCATGTGCAGGTGATGGTTGCCGGGAAACACCGCCAGCCGTCCATCGCGCAGGTGCCGCAGGCGATCGCTGCGCATCGGTTCGGGATAGTAGGGCTGCGCGGGAGTGGCATAGATCACCTGCGTCGGGCAGGTGATCGCCTGCAGCAGGTTGTCGATCTGGCCCTCGCTGAGGCGGATCGCCGTGGGCAGCATCAACCGTGGATCACTGCACCAGCGATAGCCACCCTCGACGGGCTCCACGCCACGCTCGACCAGCAGCCGCGCGCAGTGTTCGCTGAGCTGGTTGGTCATCATCCGCGCGCGGATCGGCGCGGCGAGGTCGGGGAACACGCGCAGCTGCTTGCGTGCCAGCGCCCGCGTCGCGTTCACGTGTTCGCGCAGGCGATGCGCGGTGTCCTCTTCGGGGCCACGCAGGCCACCGAGTGCTTCGATCGCCACCAGGCGCTCGACGCGATCACTGACGGCGGCGGTGAGGCTGGCGATGCCGGCGCCCATCGAATGGCCGAGCAGGCTGAAGCGGTCCCAGCCCAACGCGTCGGCGACGTCGAGTACGTGGCAGATGGCAGCGGCCGTGGTGTAGCTTGCGCCGGCCGGAAGATGGGCGCTGTGGCCGTGGCCAGGCAGGTCGACCGCCACCAGCTGCAACGACGGGAGGTGCGGGGCCAGCGGCACGAAGCTGGCGGCGTTGTCGAGCCAGCCATGCAGGGCCAGCACGCGCGGGCCGTCACCGGCGGTGCGCAGGCCGGCGACGCGTGCGCCCCCGACCTGGAGTTCAAACGGTTGCAGACTCATGCCAGCGAGGACACGGCCAGCCGCGCCAGCGCGCGCGCGTGCGCCGGATCGGCGTTGAGGCAAGGAATGTAGCGCATCGTTGCGCCGCGCTCGGCCAGCGTTTCGGTGAAGCCCAGCGCGACCTCTTCCAGCGTTTCCAGGCAGTCGGTGGCGAATCCGGGGCAGACCACATCGATCTGCTTCACGCCGGATTCGGCCAGCGCCCACAGGCTGGGTTCGGCATACGGCTGCAGCCAGCGCTCGCGGCCGAAGCGCGACTGGTAACCCATCTGCCAGTCGTCCTTGCCCAGGCCCAGTGCATGGGCGATGGCCTGCGCGCTGGCCGCGCAGCGCTGCGGATACGGATCACCCGCGTCGGCCAGGCGCTGCGGGATGCCGTGGAAGGAGAACATCAGTTTCTGGCCGCGGCCGTGCTGTTCCCAGTAGCGGCGGATCGAGCCGGCAACGGCCTCGACCCAGCCCGGGTCGACCGAGTAGTCGCGTACCAGGCTGACGGTCACGCCCGGGTTGCGCCGCTGCCAGGCATCGACCCGGTCCTCGACCGAGGCGGTGGTGGTGGTGGAGTACTGCGGGTACAGCGGCAGCACTACGATGCGGCGTGCGCCTTCGGCGGCGAGGCGGTCGAGCTCGCCGGCCAGTGCCGGTTCGCCGTAGCGCATCGCATGGCGGACCTTCAGCGTCGGCAGCAGGGATTGCATCGCCTCCGCCAGTTGACGCGTATGAACCATCAACGGCGACCCGTCCGGTAGCCAGACCTGCGCATACTTGGCCGCGGACCGGCCGCTGCGCAGCGGCAGGATCAGGCCGCGCAGCAGCGGCTGCCACAGCAGCGCCGGAATCGCGACCACACGGGGATCGGACAGGAATTCGGCCAGGTAACGACGTACGGCGGGGGCCGTCGGCGTCTCGGGCGTGCCTAGGTTGACCGCCAGCACGGCGGTATCGGGTGCGTCGAGCATGGGAGCATTGTCGCCGATCCGGCGCCGCGCCGGGATGCAGGGTTCGGATGGCCGGCATAGGCCGCGTCAATGCGGGCAGGCAACGCTCATTGGCGATTCATGACAACGCCACTAATTTCAGTCACTTGCTATATCTTCCTATGGACTGACTTCTGGAGCCTGCCATGCGTCGCCCGATCCAAGCCCTGCTGATCGCCGCCAGCCTGCTGTCCAGCCAGGCCATGGCCGGACCGCAGGAAGACCAGCGCGCCCGCAACGCCGTGCGCGTGCTGGCCGAAATCCAGGAAATCCCTGAACAGGGTATTCCGGACAAATTGCTCGACGAAGGCCGCGCAGTCATCGTCATTCCCGACACGATCAAGGCCGGCCTGGTCATTGGCGGTCGTCGCGGCCACGGCCTGATGTCGGTGCGCATGCCCAATGGCGCGTGGTCGAGCCCGGTGTTCGTCAAGCTGACCGGTGGCAGCATCGGCTTCCAGGCCGGCGTCCAGTCTTCGGACGTGGTGCTGGTGTTCCGCAACGACCGCAGCCTGGACAACCTGGTCAACGGTAAATTCACCCTCGGTGCCGATGCCGGCGTTGCCGCCGGCCCGGTGGGCCGCAATGCCGCGGCGGCCACCGACGGCCAACTGAAGGCCGAGATCTGGTCGTGGTCGCGCGCCCGCGGCCTGTTCGCCGGTGTCGCCCTGGATGGCGCGGTGCTGCAGATCGACGATGCCGCCAACCTGGAGGCCTACGGCAGCAACACCACGCCGCGGATGATCTTCGAAGGGCGGGTTGCCGGTTCCCCGTCGATGGACGTGGTCGCCTTCCGCGATCGCCTGGAGGAGGCCACCTACGCCGCGCGCAACAACCGCAACGGCACGGCTGGCACTGCGCCGCGTCCGGCCCCGGCGGCGGCTCCTGTGCCTGTTCAGGCAGCCCCTGCGGCCCCGGCCGAAGCGACCACTGCGCCGCTGCAGAACGTGCCGCAGACGCCGCCGCAGCAGCAGCAGGGCTTCCAGCCGGTCAACGACGGCGAAATCCGCACGGAAACGCTGGGCGGGAACTGACTTTCGTCACGCGCGCCGGCTAACAGCCGGTGCGCTATGCTCGACAGCCTGATCACTAACGTAACGAGCGTCTTTATGGGCAGTTTCAGCATCTGGCATTGGTTGGTCGTGCTGGCCATCGTCCTGCTGGTGTTCGGCACCAAGCGCCTGACCAGCGGCGCCAAGGACCTCGGTTCGGCGGTCAAGGAATTCAAGAAGGGCATGCGCGACGACGACAAGCCGAACGCGCAGCTGGGCGATGAATCGCGCAGCCAGGACGCCTCGCGCACCGCGCAGGACGAGCACGACCGCAGCCCTCGCTGATCCGGAGCGGTCGCGGTGTTTGATATCGGCTTCAGCGAACTGCTGGTGATCGCGGTGGTCGCCCTGGTGGTGCTCGGTCCCGAGCGCCTGCCCAAGGCGGCCCGCTTCGCCGGCCTGTGGGTACGGCGTGCCCGCAACCAGTGGGATTCGGTGAAACAGGAACTGGAACGCGAACTGCAGGCCGAAGAGATCAAGCGGCAGATGCAGGACGTGCGCCAGGGCATGCAGGACACCGAGAACCAGTTGCGTGCCAGCGGCGAGGCACTGCGTCGCGAAGCCCAGCAGGCGCAGCGGCAGGGCGATGAGCTGGTACAGGAAGCACGCGCACCCGCGCAGGCGGACGTTCCGCCGCACCTGGGCGGGCCTGCCGCGGAGGCACCCGCACGGGAGCCTGCTGCACCCGACGCGACCACCGCCGCTGACGCCGGTGCGGCGGCGCCGACGCAGCGCACGGAGCGCCAGCCATGAGCGAACAGGATTTCGGCGAGAGCTCGCTGGTCGAACATCTGGTGGAACTGCGCGGCCGTCTGGTGCGCGCCCTGCTTGGCCTGGGCGTGGTGCTGCTGGCGCTGCTGCCGTTCACCCAGAAACTCTACAACGCCCTGGCCGAACCTCTGGTCTCGCAGCTGCCCAATGGGCAGACGATGATCGCGACCAATCCGGCCGGCGCCTTCTTCGCGCCCTTGAAGCTGACGTTCTTCGTGGCCCTGTTCGTGGCGGTGCCGTGGCTGCTGTACCAGCTGTGGGCCTTCGTCGCCCCGGGGCTGTATGCGCGTGAGAAGCGCCTGGCGGTGCCGCTGCTGGTGTCTTCGGTACTGCTGTTCTACACCGGCTGTGCCTTCGCCTACTTCCTGGTGCTGCCGGCGGTGTTCCATTTCCTGACCACCTTCAGTCCGGACGTGATCGCGATCACCCCGGATGCGAACGCCTACCTGGATTTCGTGCTGGCGATCTTCTTCGCCTTCGGTGGCAGTTTCGAACTGCCGGTGGCGATGGTGATCCTGGTCCTGCTGGGCTGGGTGACGCCGCAGCAGTTCAAGGAAGGCCGCGGCTACGCGATCGTCGGCATCTTCGTGCTGGCAGCGGTGCTGACCCCGCCGGACGTGGTCTCGCAGCTGATGCTGGCGATCCCGATGTGCCTGCTGTACGAGCTGGGCATCCACGCCGCACGCTGGCTGGTGCCGTCATCGGCAGTCAAGAAGCCCGCCGCCTGAAAAGCCAAAAGGGGACGGAGGGGATTAAGTCGTTAGCTGCACACACTGGGCATAAACGACTTAATCCCCTCCGTCCCCTTTTTCCGTCAGGCGTGGAAGATGTCGCTCGAGGTCGGCGTGGTCGGGATCGGCGGCGCTGCGCGGCTGCCGCGGTGCACGAACATCTGCTTCCATGCGGCATAGACCGCACCGACATACAGCGGCATCAGCACCGTGGTCAGCACCAGCTGCGCGATGAAGGCGGCCGCCAGCGGGCCGCCGATCAGCATCGCGATCTGGATCACGATCACGAACAGGATGTAGATGCAGAACGCGGCGATCAGGCCAAGCACGGCGAACACGATCATCGCGCCGACGTTCTCGATGCAGCCCTGCAGGCTCAGGCGCAGCGCGTGCATGCCGCTCTGCTTGTCGAACACCACCAGCGCCGGCTGGGTGAACATTGCCAGCGACAGTGCGACCGCGCTCAGGAACACCAGCAGCATCCACAGTGCGATGCGCTTGGCCGGCAGGTTGGCCACCAGCGCCGCGGCATCGTCCGGCTTGATCTGCTGGCCACTGCGGCTGATCTCTTCCATCTTGGTCATGACCTCGCTGAAGGCGGTGAAGCCTTCGCGGCCGATCATCAGAAACAGCAGCGCGCCCAGCAGCAGCACCGCCAGCACCTGGATCGCCAGCGGCACCAGCAGGTGGCTGACGCGGTGGTCGCGGATCGGCTGCAGCAGGTGCGAGGACAGGCCCGGGCGGCCTTCGTCGATCTCACCCACGGCGTACAGCATGCCGCCGAACATGATCGGCGAGATGGCCAGGGTCATCAGCTGCACGGCCATGCCGGCGGCGCCGGGAATCAGCGTCGACAACAGCGTGACCACCCAGCTCACCAGCAGCCAGGCCAGGCCGATCCGGGCCAGCTGCAGCGGCGCACGCCGGTACAGCGAGAACGTATCCAGCAACCACTGGGCGCCCGCCGAGGCCGGCAGCTTGCGAATCTCTTTCATGGACATCCGGGAAGGACAGGAGGGGCCGGGCGCTTGCCCGTGCCGCCGATTATCCCTGTTTTGCCGCCGGCTGGGCTGAAGACAGCCGCGCCTGGCGAACGAAGCGGCGCAGCAGCTGGCGGGCCAGCGGTGCGGCGCTGACCGCGCGCTCGATGCTGCGGGCGCAGCCGCCATGGCGGCCGATGCAGTCGGCGCGGGCACGCACGTAGCCGCGCATGTGGTGGGTGGCGAACTCGGGGTGGAACTGTACGCCCCAGGCCTGGCGCCCCCAGCGGAAGGCATGGCAGCCATCCAGCGGCGAGCGTGCCAGCACTTCGGCGCCGTCCGGCGCGCGCAGCACGGTCTGCAGGTGGGTGGCGTGGGCGGCAAAGTGCTGCGGCAGGCCCTGGAACAGCGGGTCCTGCGCCGCCTGCGGCTGCAGCTCCAGTTCGATCGTGCCTGACTCGCGGCCGGCCGGGTTGTAGGCCACCTCGCCGCCCAGCGCGTGCGCCAGCAGCTGGTGGCCATAGCAGATGCCGAACACCGGCAGGCCGGCGTGGGCGGTCTGGCGCAGCCATGCGGCGCTGCGCTCACTCCATTCGGCGTGGTCGGTGACGAAGGCGGCCGAGCCAGTCACCAGCACGCCGGCGAAGGCGTGCGGATCGGGCAGTGCGCCGCCGTGTTCGACGTCGACCACCACGGTCTGGTGTTCTTCCAGCCCGGCGGCCACGCGGATCCAGTGCGGAAAGCGCCCGTAGCGGCGCAGCGACGGCACCGGGCGGCCGGTTTCAAGGATCAGGAACGGGGCTGGGTTCATCCGGGGGCGGCAGGACTGACAGGACTTCCTCGATTGTAGTCAGCCCCTGCGCCACCTTTTCAAGCCCGGCCTGGCGCAGGGTTCGCAGCCCTTCAGCCCGCGCGGCACGGGTGAAACCGGCCAGATCCATGTCGGCGCGGATCTGCCCACGCAGCCGCGAGCCCAATGGCAGCAACTCATACAGGCCGATGCGGCCAAGGAATCCGGTGCGCCGGCACTCCAGGCAACCGACCGGACGACAGGGCGTGGCGGCATCTGGATATGCAGCTTGGCTATCAGCCAGCACCGCCCAGTCGGCAGCACCAAGGGTGTGCGGCTGCTTGCAGTGCGGGCACAGCGTGCGCACCAGGCGCTGGGCGAGGATGCCGTTGAGGGTGCTGGCCAGCAGGTAGTGCGGCACGCCCAGGTCGAGCAGGCGGGTGACCGCCGACGTCGCATCGTTGGTATGCAGCGTAGACAGCACCAGGTGGCCGGTCAGCGAGGCCTGCACCGCCATCTGCGCGGTTTCCAGGTCGCGGATCTCGCCGATCATGATGATGTCCGGGTCCTGCCGCAGCAGCGTGCGCACGCCGCTGGCGAAATCCAGGTCGATGTTGGCCTGCACCTGCATCTGGTTGAACTCGGGCGCGATCATCTCGATCGGGTCCTCCACCGTGCACACGTTCACGTCGGGCGTGGCCAGCCGCTTCAGCGTCGAATACAGGGTGGTGGTCTTGCCCGAGCCGGTCGGGCCGGTGACCAGCACGATGCCGTGCGGGCGTTCGACCAGGGCGTTCCAGCCGGCGGCCTCCTGCGGGCTGAAGCCGAGCTGGTCGATGCTCTTGAAGGCGGCATCCGGGTCGAAGATGCGCATCACGCACTTCTCGCCGAAGGCGGTAGGCATGGTCGACAGGCGCATCTCGACTTCGCGGCCACCCGGCGAGCGGGTCTTGATGCGGCCGTCCTGCGGGCGCCGGCGTTCGGCCAGGTCCATGCGGCCGAGCACCTTGATGCGGCTGACCACGGCGGTCATCACCGCCGGTGGCACCTCGAACACCTTGTGCAGCACGCCATCGATGCGGAAGCGCATGCGCCCCATCTCGCGGCGCGGTTCCAGGTGGATGTCCGAGGCGCGCTGTTCGTAGGCGTACTGCAGCAGCCAGTCGACGATGTGCACGATGTGCTGGTCATCGGCATTGACGTCGCCGGTGCGGCCCAGCTCGACCAGCTGCTCGAAGCTGGGCAGGGTGGTGCTGGCTTCGCCGCGGACATCGCCGCGCGCGCCACGCACCGAGCGGGTCACCCCGTAGAACTCCATGGTGTAGCGGTGCAGGTCGAGCGGATTGACCACCGCCAGCTCGATGCTGCGGCGGGTCAGGTGCTGCAGGTCGCGGCGCCACTCCTGCACCAGCGGCTCGCTGGTGGCCACCAGCACCCGTTCGGCATCCACCGCCAGCGGCAGGAAGCGATGGCGGCGGGCGTAGGCGTGGGAGACCAGCGCGGTGACCGCGGCGACGTCGACCCGGGTCGGATCGATGCGCAGGTAGCGGCTGCCGGTGCGCCGGGCCAGCCATTCGGTCAGGCGTTCCAGGGTCAGTTCGCCACCGTCGTGGGCGGCCAGCTTGAGGTTGGACAGCAGCACCAGCGGGTGCACTTCGCTGGCATTGCGGGCGCCCTGTGCGGAAAACCGCATGCGCTCGACGTCGTGCTCGGCGACCAGGCCATCGGCCAGCAGCGCTGCGCAGACCTGTTCGAAATGCAGGCGTCCCCACGGCAGCGGGATGTCGCCTGGCTCGCCGGGCGTGCCCACCGGCAGCCGATGTTCCATCTGCCTGCTCCTCCCGGGTACGGAATGCCCCGCAGGTCGGCCGTTATACTAACGCACCCCCTTGCCGGCCAAGACTCGTACGCATGTCCGCGACCCCGACCGTTCCGATCACCTTCCAGGGCCTGATCCAGACCCTGAACCAGTTCTGGGCCCAGCAGGGCTGCGTGCTCATCCAGCCGCTCGACCTGGAGGTGGGCGCCGGTACCTTCCACCCGGCCACCTTCCTGCGTGCGATCGGTCCGGAACGCTGGAACGCGGCCTACGTGCAGCCCTCGCGCCGCCCGACCGACGGCCGCTACGGCGAGAACCCCAACCGCCTGCAGCGCTACTACCAGTACCAGGTGGCGATGAAGCCGGCGCCGGACAACATCCAGCAGCTGTACCTGGATTCGCTGAAGGCGCTGGGCATCGACCCGCTGGTGCACGACCTGCGTTTCGTCGAGGACAACTGGGAATCGCCGACGCTGGGCGCCTGGGGCCTGGGCTGGGAAGTCTGGCTCAACGGCATGGAAGTGACCCAGTTCACCTACTTCCAGCAGGCCGGTGGCCTGGAGTGCCGCCCGGTACTGGGCGAGATCACCTACGGTCTCGAACGCCTGTGCATGTACCTGCAGAACTGCGACAACGTCTACGACCTGGTCTGGACCTACGGCCCGGACGGGCAGCCGGTGACCTATGGCGACGTCTACCACCAGAACGAAGTCGAGCAGAGCACCTACAACTTCGAATACGCCGACGTGGACGAAATGTTCCACCGCTTCGATGCCTGCGAGCGTGAAGCGCAGAAGCTGGTCGAGGTGGGCCTGCCGTTGCCGGCCTACGAGCAGGTGATGAAGGCCAGCCACACCTTCAACCTGCTCGATGCACGCCGCGCGATCAGCGTGACCGAGCGCCAGCGCTACATCCTGCGCGTGCGCGCGCTGGCCCAGGCGGTGGCCAAGGCGTACTACGAGCAGCGCGAGAAGCTGGGCTTCCCGGGCGCGAAGAAGGCCTGACGGGCCGTCCGCACCCACCCGCTTTTCATCAACTACCCGGGGCGCCGGACGCGTCGCGCGCTGCGCCCCCACCACAGGATCGAACCGATGAGCCAACTGTCCCCCCTGCTGATCGAACTGGGTACCGAGGAGCTGCCGGTCAAGGCGCTGCCGGGCCTGGCCCAGGCGTTCTTCGACGGTATTGTCGAAGGGCTGCGCACGCGCGGCGTTGCACTGGATCTGGGCGATGCACGCCCGCTGTCGACCCCGCGCCGGCTGGCCGTGCTGCTGCCGGGCGTTGGCCTGGAACAGCCGGAACAGCACAGCGAAGTGCTGGGCCCGTACCTGAACATCGCACTGGACGCCGAAGGCCAGCCGACCAAGGCGTTGCTGGGCTTCGCCGCCAAGGCCGGGATCGACTGGACCGCGCTGGAGAAGACCACCGACAACAAGGGTGAGCGCTTCGTGCACCGTGCGGTGACCCCGGGCGCACGCACCGCCAGCCTGCTGCCGGAGATCCTGCGCGAGGCGATTGCGGCGATGCCGATTCCCAAGCCGATGCGCTGGGGCGACCACACCTGGGGCTTTGCGCGCCCGGCGCACTGGCTGGTGCTGCTGCACGGTACCGAGGTGGTGGAGGCCGAGCTGTTCGGCCTGCAGGCCGGCCGTGTCAGCCGTGGCCATCGCTTCCACCACGACCAGCCCGTGGCGCTGGCCCAGCCGCAGGATTACGTTGAAGCCCTGCGCGCCGCCTTCGTGCTGGTCGACCCGAGCGAGCGCCGTGCGCGCATCGTCGCCGAGGTCGAGGCCGCCGCGGCCAAGGCCGGTGGCAGCGCCCGCATCAGCGAAGACAACCTGGAGCAGGTGGTGAACCTGGTCGAGTGGCCGTCGGCGGTGCTGTGCAGCTTCGAACGCGCCTTCCTGGCAGTGCCGCAGGAAGCACTGATCGAAACGATGGAGATCAACCAGAAGTTCTTCCCGGTGCTGGATGCCGCCGGCACCCTCACCGAGAAGTTCATCGGCATCGCCAACATCGAATCGAAGGACGTGGCCGAGGTGGCCAAGGGCTACGAGCGGGTGATCCGCCCGCGCTTCGCCGATGCCAAGTTCTTCTTCGACGAGGACCTGAAGCAGGGCCTGGCGTCGATGGGCGACGGCCTGAAGACGGTGACCTACCAGGCCAAGCTGGGGAGCGTGGCCGACAAGGTGGCGCGCGTGGCGGTCCTGGCCGAGGTGATCGCGCCGCAGGTCGGCGCTGATCCGGTGCAGGCCAGGCGGGCTGCCGAGCTGGCCAAGAACGACCTGCAGTCGCGCATGGTCAACGAGTTCCCGGAGCTGCAGGGCATCGCGGGCCGCCACTACGCCGTGGCCGGTGGTGAGCCGGAAGAGGTGGCGCTGGCCATCGACGAGGCCTACCAGCCGCGCTTCGGCGGTGATGACATCGCGCTGTCGCCGCTGGGCAAGGTGCTGGCCATCGCCGAACGCGTCGACACGCTGGCCGGTGGTTTCGCCGCGGGCCTGAAGCCGACGGGCAACAAGGACCCGTTCGCCCTGCGCCGCAATGCGCTGGGCCTGGCCCGCACGATCATCGAAAGCGGCTTCGAGCTGGACCTGCGCGCGCTGCTGGCCAGCGCCAACGCCGGCCTGGCCGCGCGCAACGTGCAGGCCGATGTCGGCGAGCTGTACGACTTCATCCTCGACCGCCTGAAGGGCTATTACAGCGACAAGGGCGTGCCGGCCACGCACTTCAACGCGGTGGCCGAACTGAAGCCGGCCTCGCTGTACGACTTCGACCGCCGCCTGGATGCGATCGGCACCTTCGCCGCACTGCCGGAAGCCGAAGCACTGGCTGCGGCCAACAAGCGCATCCGCAACATCCTGCGCAAGGCCGAGGGCGACATTCCGGCGCAGATCGACCCGGCGCTGCTGCAGGAGGACGCCGAGCGCGCTCTGGCCGAAGCGGTCACCGCCGCCATCGACGACACCGGCGCCAGCCTGCAGCACAAGGACTACGTGGCGGTGCTGGCGCGCCTGGCCCGCCTGCGTCCGCAGGTCGACGCGTTCTTCGATGGCGTGATGGTCAATGCCGAGGATCCGGCACTGCGCGGCAATCGCCTTGCGCTGCTGACGATGCTGGGCGAGCGCCTGGGCAAGGTGGCGGCGATCGAGCATCTGTCGAGCTGATGCCCGTATCGGTAGTGCCGGCCACTGGCCGGCATTGCCACCGCGCATCGCATCGACCTGTGGATTGCCGGCCAGCGGCCGGCACCACCGGAACAACGGCGGATGTCCATCGGGGTCATCGCCGGCATCGCGCACGATGCCGGCATCCTCGCCTGCGATTGCGATGATCGCCACAGAGGCGCGTATTTTGACCGCCACTTAACAACCGATCCCCAATGGCGTGATGCATTTCGCATCGTCACCTTCGGTCGGTATGCTGTCCCGCATGCAGCCAAAGAAATACGCCCTGCCGCTGATGGTCCTGTCGCTGGCCGCCACCTCCGTGGCCCACGCGCGCGGCACCATCGACAAGGTGGACATCAAGGGATTGGACAAGGGCGACGACGCCGCAATCATCGAGAACATCCAGGAATCGCTGTCGCTGTACGACACGATCGGCAAGGAACAGGGCGAATCGCGCCTGGAGTACCTGCTGTCGCAGGCCGAGCGGCAGACCCGCCAGGCGCTGGAACCGTTCGGGTACTACAACCCGGTGATCAAGGTCGAGGCGCCGCGCGAGGATGAGCATGTGCGCGTCTTGATCCATGTCGACAAGGGCACCCCGGTGACCGTGCGCCGCGAGCACATCGACATTACCGGGCCGGCGATGTACGACCAGTACCTGCAGGACGACCTGGCCGCCTTCAAGCCGCGCAAGGGCCAGCGCTTCGAGCACACCCAGTACGAAGCCAGCAAGATCACCATCACCCGGCGCCTGGCCGAGCGCGGCTACTTCGACGCCGACTACACCCAGCGCCAGGTGCAGATCACCCGCGCCGACAACGCCGCCGACATCGACCTGACCTGGGACAGCGGCCGCCGCTACAACATGGGCCCGGTGCGCTTCCAGCAGGACTACTTCGTCGACAAGCTGTTCGATCCACTGGTCTACTGGGACCAGGGCAGTTACTACCACGAGGGCAAGCTGGACCGGCTGCGCGAGTCGCTGACCAAGCTGGACTACTTCAGCGTGATCGACATCCAGCCGCGCCCGGACCAGGCCGACGAGAACGGCGAAGTGCCGGTGGATGTGAAGCTGACGCGCGCCAAGCGCACCATCTACACCGCCGGCCTGAGCTACGGCAGCGAGAGCGGCCCGGGTGTGCGCGGTGGCATCGAGCGGCGCTTCCTGAACAACCGCGGCCACAAGATGAACACGCAGCTGGACTATGCGCAGAAGCGCAAGAGCCTGGTCACCAGCTACCGCATTCCGGCCTTCAACTGGCTCGACGGCTGGTACACCTTCGCCGCCAGCGCGTACGACGAGCAGACCGACTACATCGATCTGCGCAACTTCAAGCTGATCGCCAGCCGCAGCGGCGAGATCAACGAGCACTGGACCGCGATCGCCTCGATCAACGCACTGCGCGAGCGCTGGCGCTACGCGTCCGGCACCGAATTCACCGATGCCGTCTACAACACTTCGACGCTGGTGTACCCGCAGATGGTTGCCGACTACGTCAACGTCGACGACGAGATGTTCCCGCGCAAGGGCATCAGCGGCGCGGCGACGGTGCGTGCCGGCGTGGAAGGCGCTGGCTCGGATACCAGCTTCGTGCAGGCCAACGCCGTGCTGCGCTGGTACATCCCGGTGGGTGAAAGCAACCGCCTGATCCTGCGCGGTGAAGGCGGCACCACCTGGACCAGTGACCTGGTGGCGATGCCGCCGAGCCTGCGCTACTTCGCCGGCGGTGACCGCAGCATCCGTGGCTACGCCTACCGCGAAGTCGGCCCGCGTACGCCCAAACCCGACAAATACGCGCTGGGCGCCAAGAACCTGGTGATCGGCTCGGCCGAATACGAACACTATTTCAATGGCGGCCCCTGGGGCGCGGCGGTGTTCGTCGATACCGGCAGCGCCTTTGACAACACCATCGACCTGCACACCGGCGTCGGCTTCGGCGTGCGCTGGAAATCGCCGGTGGGCCCGGTGCGCATCGACGTGGCGCATGGCCTGAACAACCCGGATTCGCAGTTCCAGCTGTACCTGAACATC
Organism: Stenotrophomonas sp. YJH_SMC_10; assembly: GCF_059371555.1. Classification (NCBI taxonomy): domain Bacteria; kingdom Pseudomonadati; phylum Pseudomonadota; class Gammaproteobacteria; order Lysobacterales; family Lysobacteraceae; genus Stenotrophomonas; species Stenotrophomonas sp. YJH_SMC_10. The sequence goes on from NZ_JCAFUS010000007.1 coordinate 16,094, forward strand.
GGAGCGGACCTGTGAGCACGCCCGCACCGACCCCGAGCACGCCGCCGCCGCGCGTGCGCTTCTACCGCCGCCGCCGCTTCTGGGCATGGTCCGGGGTGGGCGTGATCGGCCTGGTGCTGCTGGCCCTGCTGGCGGTGTACTGGCTGCTGCAGACCGTGGCCGGCCGCGATGTGCTGCTGGCCCAGGTGGTGGCGCGCCTGCCGGTGGGCGCCAGCTTCACCTGGGACAAGGTGGACGGCCCGGTGGCTGGCCCGCTGACCCTGTACAACGTCGACTTCCGCTACGACGACATCCACTTCCACGCCGAGCGCGCGCACCTGGAGCCGGACCTGCGCCCGCTGCTGGGCCGCAAGCTGCTGCTGGACAAGCTGGAGCTGACCAACGCGACGTTGAACCTGGCCAAGAGCGATGAGCCCTTCAAGCTGCCGTCGTGGCCCGATTCGCTGCCGCAGATCGAGATGCCGCTGGCGATCCAGGCCGATGTCATCGCCATCGATGGCTTCCGCATCAGCCAGGCCAACGAGCCGGTGATCGACATCAGCCGCGTGCGTGGCGGCATCGAGATCGCCAACGGCGAGTTCCAGGCGCACAAGCTGGTCGTGGACAGTGACCTGGGCAACTTTACGGCCCAGGGCCGCTATATCCCGGCCAAGGACTACGACACCGACGTGACCGTGACCGCAGTGCTGCCGGCGCCGCGCGGGCGCACCGCCGCTACGGTGGGCCTGGTCGCACGTGGCGACCTGTCGCACATGGAAGTGGCCGTAGCCGGGCGCGCGCCGAAGCCGCTGCAGGCGATGCTGGTATTCGACGGCCGCACCGATCCGACCTGGAATGCCACGGTACGCAGCGACGAACTGGATCTGTCGCTGCTCTCGCCGGCATTGGCGAGCTCGGCGATTGCGCCGTTGTCGCTGGACTTCACCGCCGCCGGCAAGGGCGGCAATGCCAACCTGCGCGGCAGGGTGAAGCAGGGCGATCAGGAACTGGAACTGGCACCGTCGGTGGTGTCGCTGCAGGACCAGGTGCTGAAGGTCTCACCGCTGCTGGTGAAGGGCCTCGGCGGCGAAGCCCGCCTGGAGGGCACCGCTGACTTCAGCCAGGAAGGCCAGCAGAAACTCAATTTCTCCGTGGTCGCACGCGATCTGACCTACGTGCCGGCACCCGACCCGAACACGGCTGGCAGCGCACCGGTGCCGGTCACCCTGAAGGAAGCACGCTTCGGCCTGGCCGGTACCCTGAAGGCCTGGGCGGCGATCGGCCGTGCCGAGATCGAACGCGAGGCGCAGAAGGCGCAGCTGCAGTTCGACGTACGCGGCAATGACCAGGCCGCGTCGATCCACCAGCTGCAGGCGCAGACGCCGGGTGGCCAGCTGCAGGTGGAAGGGCAGGTGGCCTGGGCACCGCAGCTCGACTGGGATGCCAAGGCCACGCTGAAGGATTTCGACCCCGGCTACTTCGTGCCGGGCTGGAACGGCCGCCTGTCCGGCAACCTGGCCTCGAAGGGACGGCAGCTGCCGCCTCCAGCCAACGCTGCACCGGGCACGGCCGGCACGCTGGAAGCCACCGTCGACCTGCCGTCGCTGAAGGGCATCCTGCGCCAGCGCAACCTTGATGCACAGGGCAAGTTCGCACTGCAGGGCGCGCAGGGCCAGGGTGACCTGAAGCTGTCGCTGGGCAGCAGCCGGGTGACCGCGTCGGGCAAGGTCGGCGACCGCCTCGACATCGATGCACGTTTCGAACCGTTGCAGCTGAGTGATCTGCTGCCCGGTGCCGATGGTGGCCTGCGTGGCCAGGTACAGGTGAAGGGGCCGCGCGATGCGCCGGACATCACCGCCGACCTGGTCGGCAACAACCTCAACTGGGACGGCTACGGCGCCGAGAGCGTGAGCATCAAGGGCCACCTGCCGTGGCGCGGCGACAGCGGCGCGCTGGCGGTGCAGGGCCAGCAGGTCAACGCCGGCATGCTGCTGGAGCGCTTGAACGTGGATGCGCAGGGCAGTGTGTCCAACCTGCGCCTGGCTGCGCAGACCCGCAATGAGATGGGCGCGATCGAGCTGCAGGGCAGCGTGCGCCAGCAGGGTGCGCAGTGGCGTGGCGAGCTGGCCTCGCTGCGCGTCGCACCGGTGAAGGGCGATGCCTGGTCGCTGCGTGCACCGGCGGCGTTCGCGATCAACGGCAGCACCTACACCCTGTCCGAAGCCTGCCTGGCCGCCGCCAGCAGCGGCGCGCTGTGCGCACAGGCCAACTGGCCGCGCGAAGGCCTGGTGGTGCGCAGTGACGCGCTGCCGCTGGCGCTGGTGCAGCCGTGGCTGCCGCCACAGTCCGGCCGCCGCATCTATCTGCGCGGCGACGTCAGCCTGGACGCGCAGATCCGCCCGCGTGGCGCGGCCTGGGAAGGCCATGTGGAAGTGCGCTCGAAGGAAGGCGGCGTGCGCCTGGGCGAGAACCGCAACACCGTGGGCGATACCACCCGTGGCGAGCTGGTGCGCTATGACCAGTTCTCGCTGAAGCTCGACATGACCCCGGCCAGCATCAAGGGCTACCTGGGCATGGGCTTCCAGGGCAATGGCTTCGTCGACGCCAAGATGCAGACCGGCTGGGAAGCCAGTGCACCGTTGAACGGTGAGCTCTACCTCAACATGTCGCGGCTGTACTGGCTGGAGCTGTTCTCGCCGGACATCGTGCGCCCGACCGGCCTGATCGAAGGCCACGTCAGCCTGCGCGGTACGCGCGGGCAGCCGTCGCTGGGCGGCGACGCGCAGCTGAGCAACTTCAAGGGCGAATTCCCCGCGCTGGGCCTGACCTTCGACCAGGGCAAGGGTAGTTTCGTGGCCCAGCCCGACGGTTCGGCCAAGATCACCGCGCAGGCCAATTCGGGCCAGGGCACGCTGTACGTGGATGGCGGCCTGTCGTGGTTCGGTGATGCACAGCCGCTGCAGCTGAAGATCCACGGCGAGAACGTGCTGCTGTCCAACACCAGCGAGCTGCGCATCGTCGCCAACCCCAACCTCGACTTCACCCTGGCCAAGGCGGCGATGGAGCTGCGTGGCACCGTGCACGTGCCTGAGGCCGACATCGACCTGGAGCGCCTGGACCGCGGCACCTCGGTGTCCGAGGACGTGGTGGTGCTGGACCCGGCCGATCCGGAAGAGTCGCGCACCTCGCCGCTGGACATGGACCTGACGGTCAGCCTCGGCGACAAGGTGAAAATGACCGGGTTCGGCCTGAAGGGCGCGCTGACCGGCAAGATGCAGGTCTGGGCCAAGCCCGGCCGCGAAATGACCGCCAATGGCGGCCTGGAAGTGAGTGGCCGCTACAAGGCGTATGGGCAGGACCTGACCATCACCCGCGGCAACCTCAACTGGAACTACAACGCGGTGTCCGACCCGCGCATCAACATCCGCGCCGAGCGCCGGATCGGTGATGTCACCGCCGGCATCGACGTGACCGGGCGTGCGCAGCAGCCGCGGGCGGACGTGTGGTCCGATCCGGCGATGTCGCAGTCCGAGGCACTGGCCTATCTGGTGCTGGGACGCAGCCTGACCGGTGCCAGCAGCGACCAGGCGCAGCAGGTCAACGCGGCCTCGGCGGCGCTCTCGGCCGGCAGTGGCCTGCTGGCGTCGCAGCTGGGTGCCAAGCTGGGCCTGGACGATGCCGGCGTGAGCCAGTCGCGCGCGCTGGGCGGCTCGGTGATCGGCGTCGGCAAGTACATCTCGCCCAAGCTGTACGTGGGTTACGGCGTGTCGCTGGTCGGTGCCGGTTCGGTGATCACGCTGAAGTACCTGCTGCGCCGCGGGTTTGATGTGGAAGTGGAGTCGAGCACGGTGGAAAACCGTGGTTCGATCAACTGGCGGCGGGAGAAGTAGAGCCACGCCATGCGTGGCTGCGGTGATTGCCGGCCAGCGGCCGGCACTACCGTGCGCGTCGCCCCAACCATCGGCCGTTGCCCCATCGGTCCCCAGCGGCTATGGTCCCGGGCTGTTCTGTACTGCCGGAAACGCCGATGTCTGCCCGCAAAGCCCTTCCCACCGCCCTGGCCCTGGGCCTGACCCTCGCCGCCGGTGCCCATGCCGATGAAGGCATGTGGATGCCGACCCAGCTGCCGGACCTGGCCAAGCCGCTGCAGGCGGCAGGCTTCAAGGGCAATCCGGCCGACCTGGCCAATGTCACCGCGCCGCCGCTGAGCGCGGTGGTGCGCGCCGGTGGCGGCACCGGCTCCTTCGTGTCCGCCGACGGCCTGCTGCTGACCAACCACCATGTGGCGATGGGCGTGATCCAGTACAACAGCTCGCCCGAGCACGATTTGATCAACGGTGGCTTCATCGCCAACGGCCGTGCCGACGAGCGCCCGGCCAACCCGGACTTCCGCGTGCTGGTCACCGTCGGCTTCGACAAGGTGACCGACCAGGTGCTGGCGCAGGCGCGTGGCAAGACCGGCCGTGCCTACTTCGATGCCGTGGATGCCGCCAGCAAGCAGATCGTGGCCGAGTGCGAGAAGGACGGCAGCGTGCGCTGCTCGGTGGCCAACATGTACTACGGCACCGACTTCTACCGCATCGCCCAGCTGGAACTGAGCGACGTGCGCCTGGTGTACGCGCCGCCGCGTGCGATCGGCAACTACGGCGATGAGATCGACAACTTCATGTGGCCGCGCCACACCGGTGACTTCACCCTGCTGCGCGCCTACGTGGGCAAGGACGGCAAGCCGGCCCCCTACAGCAAGGACAACGTGCCCTACCAGGCGCCGGCGCACCTGCAGATGTCGGTCGAGGGCCCGAAGGAAGGCGACTACGCGATGCTGGCCGGCTACCCGGGCATCACCTATCGCCACCGCACCGCGGCCGAATTCGCCGGCCAGATCGATACCGTGCTGCCGCGCCGGGTGTCGGTGTTCCAGCAGATGATCGACACCATCGAAGCGGCCAGCGCCAAGGACGCGCAGGCCCGCACCCGCTACGCCTCGCAGCTGCAGTCGCTGAAGAACAACCGCAAGCGCGCCGCCGGCGAGCTGGAAGGCCTGCTGCGCAGCGACGCCAAGGCCCAGCGTGCCGCCGACGAGCGGGCCATGCTGGCCGCCACCGACCGCAGGTACCAGGGCGACATCAAGGCGCTGCTGGCCAACCTGTCGCAGGGCGCGGCGGTGGGCGAGCGTGACCTGCTGCTGGAACAGATGGCCGCACAGAGCCAGCTGCTGCGCTCGGCGCTGCTGCTGGAACGTCTGCGGATCGAATCGGCCAAGCCGGACGCACAGCGCGAGAGCGGCTACCAGCAGCGCGACCAGGCGATGATCGAAGGCGTGCTCAAGCAGGTCCAGCGTCGCTACGCGCCCGAGGTCGAGAAGGCCCTGCTGACCACCCTGCTGACCCGCTACCAGCAGCTGCCCGACGCGCAGCGCGTGGCCGAGTTCGACGCGGCCTTCGGCCGTACCCCGCAGCAGTTGGCCACGGCGCTGGACACCCTGTATGCCGGGACCCAGCTGGGCGATGAGGCGCAGCGCCTGTCGCGCTTCGCGGCTGCGCGCGAAGGCAAGGCCCTGGCCGCCGACCCGCTGATCGCCGTGGCCGGCCCGCTGGTGGCCGCGCAGCTGCGCATCGAGAACGAGAGCAAGACCCGCGAAGGCGAGCAGCTGCGCCTGCGACCGGCGTACATGCAGGCGCTGTTCGCCTGGCGTGCCAAGCAGGGCCGCGCGGTGTACCCGGATGCCAACCGCACCCTGCGCATCAGCTACGGCAAGGTCGAGGCGCTGCACCCGCGCGATGGCGTGACCTACTCGCCGGTGACCACCGTTGCCGGCATCGTCGAAAAGAACACCAACGCCTATCCGTTCGATGCGCCCAAGCCGCTGCTGGCGGCGATCGCCAAGGGTGATTTCGGCAGCACCGCCGACCCGGCGCTGAACACCCAGACGGTCAACTTCCTGACCAACCTGGACACCACCGGCGGCAACTCCGGCTCGCCGGTGCTCAATGCCAAGGGTGAACTGATCGGCCTGAACTTCGACAGCAACTGGGAGTCGGTCAGCGCCAGCTGGTGGTTCGACCCGCGCTACAAGCGCGCCGTGCACGTGGACATGCGCTACCTGCGCTGGCTGCTGGCCAAGGTCTACCCGGCACCGGAACTGCTGAAGGAAATGGGCGTGCCGGCCCAGTAAGACGCCGGCCACGACCCACGGTCGTGGCCCGCACCACGTAGGCCCCCACCCTGGTGGGGGTGGTTGCCCCCAACGCGCCCGCACCCCCGGCCACGCCTGGCCTACACTGCGGGTTCTTCCGACGGAAACGCGCGCGTGGTCTCCAGCTGGATCCTGCTGCTGGTCTCGGTTGCCTATGCCGCGCTGCTGTTCGGCGTGGCGTGGTGGGGCGACCGTCGGCCGATGTACCCCGACCGGCCGTGGCTGCGGCCGGTGGTCTACAGCCTGGCACTGGCCGTGTACTGCTCGTCGTGGACCTTCTACGGCGCGGTCGGCACCGCCGTGCGCAACGGCGTGGGCTACCTGCCGATCTACATCGGCCCGCTGCTGCTGCTGCTGTTCGGCTGGCGCATCATCGAGCGCCTGGCGCTGATCGCGCGCAGCCAGAACGTGGTCTCCATCGCCGATTTCATCTCCTCGCGCTTCGGCCGCTCGCGGCGGCTGGCGGCGCTGGTGGCGATCATCGCGTTGATCGGCATCATTCCGTACCTGGCCCTGCAGTACAAAGCGGTGGCAATGAGCCTGCAGGTGCTGACCGGCAACACCGGTCCCACCGGCTTCTTCACCGATCCGGCGCTGTACGTGGCCCTGCTGATGGCGCTGTTCGCCACCCTGTTCGGTACCCGCCAGGTCGATGCCACCGAGCACCACCACGGCATGATGCTGGCGATTGCCTTCGAATCGGTGATCAAGCTGCTGGCGATGCTGGCCGTGGGCGTGTTCGCCTACCTGTGGCTGAGCAACCGCACCGACGCGGTGGTGCAGTCAGTGCATACGCTGTTCACCGGCCTGCCGCCGGTGGGCTTCATCTCGCAGACGCTGCTCAGTTTCCTCGCCATCATCTGCCTGCCGCGCCAGTTCCACGTGGCCGTGGTCGAGTGCGGTGACGTGCGCGACGTGCGCCGCGCGCGCTGGATGTTCGGCGGCTACCTGGTGCTGATCTCCGGCATGGTGCTGCCGATCGCCACCGCCGGCGTGACCCTGTTCGGCACCGGCGGCAGCGTGGCCGACGACTCGATGGTGCTGGCCCTGCCGCTGGCCGAGGGCCGCAACGCGCTGGCGCTGATCGCCTACGTGGGCGGCTTCTCGGCGGCCACCGGCATGGTCATCGTGTCGTCCATCGCCCTGGCCACCATGGTCAGCAACGACCTGGTGATGCCGGTGCTGCTGCGTCGCAGCGGCGACCACCAGGAGGCGGCCGACGTCGCCTCGCGCGTGCTGTGGATCCGCCGCCTGGCGATCCTGCTGCTGGCGCTGATGGCCTACAGCTACTACCGCACCAGCAGCAACGACAGCACGCTGGCCTCGTACGGTCTGATGGCGTTCGCGGCGGTAGCGCAGTTCGCGCCCGGCCTGATCGGCGGCCTGTACTGGCGCGGTGCCAGCCGGCGCGGCGTCGAGGTGGGCATGCTGCTGGGCTTTGCCACCTGGCTGTACACCCTGCTGCTGCCGGCGATGACCATGGCCGGCTGGGTCGATGCCGCCTGGGTGCAGCACGGCCCGTTCGGCATCGAGTGGCTGCGCCCGCAGCAGCTGTTCGGCATGACTGGTTGGGATCCGCTGACCCATGGCACGTTCTGGTCGCTGCTGGTCAATGCGGCGACAATGATGCTGGTGTCTGCACGCTGGCGACCCGGCGTCGACGAGCGCCTGCGCGCTGCGCCGTTCCTCGACCCGTATGCCGAGCGCCCGTCGGTGGCCGGTGGCTGGCCCGGCCACGTGCACGTGGGCGACCTGCTGGCGCTGGCCTCGCGCGTGGTCGGCGAGCGCCACGCACGGCGCTCGTTCTTCGAGCAGGCACAGTCGCTGGGCCGCGAGCTGCAGTCTTCGGCGCCTGCGGACCGGCCGTGGGTGCAGTTCACCGAGCGCCTGCTGGCCGCGTCGATTGGTGCGGCCTCGGCGCGCCTGCTGCTGACCAGCCTGCTGCGTGGTTCGGGCATGGACCTGGGCGAAGTGGTGGCGGTGCTCGACGAAGCCGGGCAGGAGCTGCGCTTCAACCGCGAGATCCTGTCGACCACGCTGGAGAACATCAGCGCCGGGGTCAGCGTGGTCGATCCGGACATGCGCCTGACCGCGTGGAACCGGCGTTACCAGGACATGTTCGGCTACCCCGACGGCATGCTCTATGTGGGCCGCCCGGTCGCTGACCTGATCCGCTACAACGCCGAGCGCGGCGAGCTGGGCGAGGGCGATATCGAAGTGCAGATCAATCGCCGCATCGGCTACATGCGCGCCGGTTCGCCGCACGTGTTCGAGCGCACGCGCAGCGACGGCAAGGTGATCGAGATGCGCGGCCAGGCGCTGCCCGGCGGCGGTTACGTGACCAGCTACAACGACATCACCGACTACAAGCACGCGGAGAAGGCGCTGCTGGAAGCCAACGAAACGCTGGAACAGCGCGTGGCCGAGCGCTCGCATGAGGCCGAGGTCGCGCAGCAGTCGAAGACCCGCTTCCTGGCGGCGATCAGCCACGACGTGCTGCAGCCGCTGAACGCTGCGCGGCTGTTTGCTTCCGCACTCCGCGACAGCGACCATGTGAGCGATGAACAGAAGCACCTGGCCGAACGCGTGGATGCGTCGCTGCGTGCGGCCGAAGAACTGCTCGATGGCCTGCTGGATGTCTCCCGGCTCGATGCCGGTGGCCTGCACCCGGTGATCGGCGAATTCGACGTGAGTGCGTTGATGCGCGAGCTGGCGGCGCAGTACACCCCGGTCGCGGCCGGCCGTGGCCTGCGCCTGGACCTGTTCACGCGTCCGGCCTGGGTGCGCAGCGACCGCCGCCTGCTGCGGCGCGTGCTGCAGAACTTCCTGGCCAACGCGCTGCGCTATACCCGCCAGGGCCGCATCGTGCTGGCGGTGCGCCAGCGTGGCGATGAAGTGGAGCTGCAGGTCTGGGATACCGGCCCGGGCATTCCCGAGCACCACATGCGGCAGATCTTCGATGAGTTCCATCGCTACCAGCAGCCGTTCGACTGGGGTGAGCAGGGGTTGGGCCTGGGCCTGTCGATCTGCCAGCGCATCTCGCGCCTGCTCGACCATCGCCTCAGCGCGCGCAGCCGGGTCGGCAAGGGCTCGATGTTCTCGATCATCCTGCCGCGGGTGGCAGCGCTGCCGGGCTATACGGACCTGGCCGCGCCGGTACAGGCTGTAGCGGCACCCGTGCGCAGCGACTCGCTGGCGGGCCTGCGCGTGCTCTGCGTGGACAACGACGAGGAGATCCTCGACGGCATGCGTGCGCTGCTCGGTCGCTGGCAGGTGCAGGTGATCACCGCCGCCACCGTTGACCAGGCACTGGAGAAGATCGCCGAGCGCCCGCAGGTGATGCTGGTGGACTACCACCTGCACGACCGCATGGACGGCCTGGATGCACTGGTGGCGTTGCGCCAAGCAGCCGGTTACCCGCTGCCGGGTGCGCTGCTGACCGCCGATGGCCGCGACGAACTGAAGCGGATGGCACGCGAGCGCGGCTACCGCGTGCTGACCAAGCCGATCAAGCCGGCCTCGCTGCGCGCCTTCCTGGGCGCGCTGCGCGACGCGCAGTAGTGCCGGCCGCTGGCCGGCAACCACGACGTGAAACCATGCCAGGCAAGTCGGCATCTACCAGAGCTTCATCAGCCCGGCAGTAGATCCACGCCATGCGTGGATGTGACGTCTGGTAGTGCCGGCCGCTGGCCGGCAACCACGCAATCGCTCGCTCTCGGCGTTTTACCCCACGCCGTGCAGGTGCTCGTACAGGATCGTCGCGCCGATGATCACCAGGATCACGCCACCGATGATCTCGGCACGCTTGCCGACCATGCTGCCCAGCACGCGGCCGAGCATGATGCCGACGGTGACCATGGTCAGCGTGCACAGGCCGATGACCGTGGCCATCACGCCGATATGCACGTCCATGAAGGCCAGGCCGATACCCACCGCCATCGCGTCGATGCTCGTGGCGAAACCGGTCAGCGCCAGCTTCCAGAAGCCGTGGTGCTGCGAGGGGTCTTCGTCTTCCTCGGCACTGTCCGGGCGCAGGCCGTTGTAGATCATGTGGATGCCCAGCGCGCCGAGCAGGCCGAAGGCGATCCAGTGGTCGAAGGCTTCGACGTACTGCAGCGCGGCGCGGCCCAACAGCCAGCCGATGATGGGCGTGATCGCCTCGATGACGCCGAAGATGATGCCGGCACGCAGTGCATCGCGGAACACCGGCTTGCGCATGGCCGCACCTTTGCCGATCGCCGCGGCGAAGGCATCGGTGGACATGGCAAAGCCGATCAGGAGGATCGAAATGGGGGACATGGACAGCTGCTGAGGTCGGGCAAGGACGGACGCACGGCCTGCGCTCGCGCCCAACCTGACGTTGCGCGCGCGGGCCGCTGGTCTCGCCAACCATCATGGTTGTCCACGCCACGGCGCACTGGCCGAGTATGTTGACGTGGACGATTCCTGCGAAGGAATCCGGCTACTCCCCAAGGGGACGCGAAGCTTAGCACCGCGATTCGTGCGTGGCGCATTTCCAGCGAAACGCGCAGGCAGGGCTGGTTTGTATAGCGATGGCTATATCGCGAGCGCAGCGGTGCCGGGTAGTGCCGGCCGCTGGCCGGCAGCTGCGTCGGTAGAAACGTGCCAAGCAAGCTTGGCACCTACCAGGGCGTTTCAAGGCGTTCCAGGTGACTGCCGGCCAGCGGCCGGCACTACCTCAATCTTCTTCCGGCGGCAGCACGATGGCGTCGTCGTCGATCGCCAGCTTGCCGGCCATCAGCACGGCCTGGGTGCGGTTGGTCACGCCCAGCTTGCGCAGGATGGCGGTGACGTGGGCCTTGATCGTTGCTTCGGAGACATTGAGGTCGTAGGCGATCTGCTTGTTCAAGCGGCCGGCGCCCAGCATCTGCAGCACGCGGAACTGCTGCGGGGTCAGCTCACGCAGGCGCTGGCCGACTTCGCGTTCTTCGCTGCCGGTGGGCGGCACGTTGTGCGCCTCCGGCGGCGCCCAGGTTTCGCCATCAAGAATGGTACCGAGTGCGTGGCCGATGGTGTCCGAGTCGGCGGACTTGGGAATGAAGCCGAGCGCGCCGTGGTCGAGCGCGCGGCGCATCACCGTGGCTTCTTCGCGCGCGGACACCACCACCACCGGCAGGTGCGGGTGCAGCGAGCGCATGTGCACCAGCGCGTTGAAACCCTGTGCGCCAGGCATGTTGAGGTCCATCAGGACCAGGTCGGCGTCGTTGTGCTGGTCGGCCAGTGCATACAGCGCTTCCACGCTGTCGGCCTCGAACAGCTGCACGCCGGGGATGACCCGCTGTACCGCCCCGCGCAGGGCTTCGCGGAACAGCGGGTGGTCATCGGCAATCAGGAGGGTGGTCATGGTCGGGGGGAACCGTGGGGGGAAACTGCATGGGGCCAGACCCTCCGGGGGTCAGAGCCCGTTCCTGGCGGAACGGGATCCGACTCCAGGGTCCGGCCCCGGGTCGTACGTCAGCGCACCTTGCGCTCGTCCACCAGCGACGCCACCACCGACGGGTCGGCCAGGGTCGAGGTGTCGCCCAGCTGGTCCGGCGCGTTCTCGGCGATCTTGCGCAGGATGCGGCGCATGATCTTGCCCGAGCGGGTCTTCGGCAGGCCCGGCGCCCACTGCAGGTGGTCCGGCGTGGCGATCGGGCCGATCTCCTTGCGCACCCAGGCGATCAGCTCCTTGTGCAGCTCATCGCTCGGCGCCTCTTCGGCCACCAGCGTGACGTAGGCGTAGATGCCCTGGCCCTTCACGTCGTGCGGGAAGCCCACGACCGCCGCTTCGGCCACCTTCGGATGCGAGACCAGCGCGCTTTCCACTTCGGCGGTGCCGATGCGGTGGCCGGACACGTTGATCACGTCGTCGACGCGGCCGGTGATCCAGTAGTAGCCGTCTTCGTCGCGGCGGCAACCGTCGCCGGTGAAGTAGCTGCCCGGGTAGGTGCGGAAATAGGTGTCGATGAAGCGCTGGTGGTCGCCGTAGACCGTGCGCATCTGGCCCGGCCAGGAATCACGGATGATCAGGTTGCCCTCGGTCGGACCGTCCTGGATCTCGCCATCGGCATTGACCAGCGCCGGCTGCACGCCGAAGAAGGGCAGGGTGGCCGAACCGGGCTTGAGATCCATCGCGCCGGCCAGCGGCGAGATCAGGATGCCGCCGGTCTCGGTCTGCCACCAGGTATCGACGATCGGGCATCGGCTGTCGCCGACCACTTCGTAGTACCAGCGCCAGGCTTCCGGATTGATCGGCTCGCCGACGCTGCCGAGCAGGCGCAGCGACGCGCGCGACGTCTTCTTCACCGGCTCCTCGCCTTCGCGCATCAGCGCACGGATGGCGGTCGGGGCGGTGTAGAAGATGGTCACCTTGTGCTTGTCGATGACGTTCCAGAAGCGCGAGGTGTCCGGGTAGTTCGGCACGCCTTCGAACATCAGCGAGGTCGCGCCGTTGGCCAGCGGCCCGTACACGATGTAGCTGTGGCCGGTAACCCAACCGACGTCGGCGGTGCACCAGTAGATATCGTCTTCGCGCAGGTCGAACACCGCTTCATGGGTGTAGGCCGCGTACAGCAGGTAGCCGCCGGTGGTGTGCAGCACACCCTTCGGCTTGCCGGTGGAACCGGAGGTGTAGAGGATGAACAGCGGATCTTCCGCGTTCATGCGTTCCGGTTCGCAGGTGGACGGCTGGCTGTCCACCACATCGTGGAACCAGCGGTCGCGCGGGGCCTGCATGTCCACCGCGCCGCCGGTGTGGCGCACCACCAGCACGGTCTCCACGGTGTTCGTGCCCGGCAGCTTCAGCGCGGCATCGACGTTGGCCTTCAGCGGAATCCTGCGACCACCGCGCAGGCCTTCGTCGGCGGTGATGATCAGCTTGCTCTGGCAGTCGCTGACACGGTCGGCGATCGAGTTCGGCGCGAAGCCACCGAACACCACCGAGTGGATCGCACCGATGCGCGCGCAGGCCAGCATGGCCACCGCGGCGTCGACGATCATCGGCAGGTAGATGGTGACCCGGTCGCCCTTCTTGACGCCGAGGTTGCGCAGCGCGTTGCCGAGGCGGCAGGTGCGCTCGTACAGCTCGCGATAGGTCACATGCTGGGCCGGTGCATCCGGGCCGTCCGGCTCGAACAGCAGAGCGGTCTTGTCGCCGCGCGTTTCCAGCTGCCGATCCAGGCAGTTCACGCTGGCATTGAGCTCGCCATCTTCGAACCACTTGATGTGGAAGTTGGACAGGTCATAGCTGACGTTCTTGATCTTCGTCGGCTTGCGCATCCATTGCAGGCGCTCGGCGGCCTTGCCCCAGAAACCATCCGGGTCGGTCACCGATGCCTGGTACTGCTGTTCGTACGACGTCTTGTCGATGCGTGCCTTGGCGGCGAACTGCGGATCGACGGGATAGATATCAGCCATGGCACCCTCACTTGCACGTTGACTTTGTATGTGCGGTCGCAGCATCGCAGCGACCGATCCCCCTCAGTTTGCCCCATCCACCCCCGGTCGCGTCACCACCCTGGTTAGACCATGGTCGAAAGTGAGCGCCCAGCAGGGGCGGGTTCGACCAATGGCGAATAGCCGCTGTACATAATCGCCCCGCAGTCTCGGCTCGACCGTGCCCCACGCGCGGCATCACCTTGCCACTTGGGAGAGAGGGCAACATGAGCCACCGTACGTTGAAAGCCGTGCGCACGCCTTTGGCGGCCTGCCTGCTGGTCGCCCTGGTCGCACCGGGCATGGCGTTCGCAGAGACCGCCAAAGAGAAAGCACTGGAAGCACGCGTTGCCGAACTGGAACGCCAGGTCCAGCTGCTGCTGTCTTCGCAGCAACAACAACAGACCCAGATCAGCCAGACCCAGCAGGCGGTGACCGAAGTGCGCACGGTGCAGGCCGGGCAGAAGCCGGTCGCACAGGTGCCGGCCGGCAAGCAGCCGATCCAGGTCACCACCCTCACCCCGGGCGCCGCACCGGGCACCACGGTCAAGATCGGCGGCTTCATCAAGGCCGACTTCCTGGCCACCCAGACCAGCGATGGACAGCTGGCCGACGACGCCACCGGCCGCTCGCTGTACCTGCCTGGCCAGACCCCGGTGGAAGGCGCCGGCGGCAGCGGCAAGCGGTCGGGCACCGACTTCAACGCCCATGCCAAGTTCTCGCGCTTCAACCTGGGCATCGACAACGTGAGCGAATCGGGCAACAAGGCCGGTGCGTTCTTCGAGATGGACTTCTTCGGCAACTCGCTGGGCAACCAGACCGCCACCAACACCTATGGCGTGACCCTGCGCCACGCCTACATGTACTGGAACAACTGGCTGGCCGGCCAGACCTGGTCCAACTTCATGGACGCGGCCGCACTGCCCGAAGCGGTCGACTTCGTCGGCCCCACCGATGGCGTGATCTTCGTGCGCCAGGCCCAGGTGCGCTACACCCAGGGCGGCTTCAGCGTCGCGCTGGAAAACCCGGAAACCACCACCCTCACCGGCACCCGCAACCCGGTCACCGGTGCCTGGACCAACGCCAGCGCCAACTCCGACCGTGGCAGCCTCCCCGACCTGACCCTGCGCTATGGCTGGAAGGGTGACTGGGGCACCTTCGGTGTCGGCGGCATCGTCCGCCAGTTGAAGGTGGACAACCAGGCCACCGGCGCGAAGGCCGACAAGGTGGCTGGCGGCCTGACCCTGGGCGGCAAGTGGGTGATGGGTGACAGCGACTCGCTGCACTACCAGCTGACCGGCGGCGAAGGCATCGCCCGCTACATCGGCCTGGGCATCACCGCCGACAGCGCCTACGACGTGGCCCGCGATGAGCTCAACCCGACCGGCGTGCTGGCCGGCTATGTCGGCTGGCGGCATGCGTTCTCGCCGAAGCTGCGCACCAACCTGATCTACGCGCGCAGCGACTACGACAACGACAGCATCCTCGGCCCGCTGGTGACCAAGAGCGTGCAGAGCATCCGCGGCAACATCTTCTATTCACCACTGCCCAAGGTCGATATCGGCGCCGAGCTGATGTACGGCCGTCGCGAAGTGGAGAACGGCAACAAGGGTGACATCACCCGGTTGCAGTTCACCACGAAGTACAGCTTCTAAGAGCGTGCCGGCCAGCGGCCGGCACCTACCCAAAACGGAGCCGGTCCAGCGGCCGGCACCTACCCAAAGCGGAGCCGGTCCAGCGGCCGGCACCTACCCAAAGCGGAGCCGGTCCAGCGGCCGGCACCTACCCAAAGCGGAGCCGGTCCGGTGACCGGCACCTACCGAGATTGAGTGCCGACCGGCGGTCGGCACCTACAGAGGGAAAACGTCCCATGTCCAGTACACCCAGCACCGCACATAAAGCGGGCACCCTGACCAAGGGCCACAAGAAGGTCATCTTCGCCTCGAGCCTCGGCACGGTCTTCGAGTGGTATGACTTCTTCCTGTACGGCTCGCTCGCGGCCATCATCGCCAAGCAGTTCTTCAGTGGCGTCAATGAAACCACGGGCATGATCTTCGCCCTGCTGGCGTTCGCCGCCGGCTTCTTCGTGCGCCCGTTCGGCGCGGCCTTCTTCGGCAGCCTCGGCGACCGCATCGGCCGCAAGTACACCTTCCTGGTCACCATCCTGATCATGGGCATCTCGACCTTCCTGGTCGGCGTACTGCCCAACTACGCTTCGATCGGTTTCGCCGCGCCGGTGATCCTGATCATCCTGCGCCTGGCCCAGGGCCTGGCGATGGGCGGCGAGTACGGCGGTGCTGCCACCTACGTGGCCGAGCATGCGCCGGACGACAAGCGCGGCCTGTACACCAGCTTCATCCAGTGCACAGCCACGCTCGGCCTGTTCATGTCGCTGCTGATCATCTTGGCCTGCCGCTACTTCCTGGGCAATGAAGCCTTCGAAGCCTGGGGCTGGCGCATCCCGTTCCTGGTCTCGATCCTGCTGCTGGGCGTGTCGGTATGGATCCGCCTGCAGCTGAGCGAATCGCCGCTGTTCCAGCAGATGAAGTCGGAAGGCAAGGGCTCCAAGACGCCGTTCCGTGACAGCCTGAAGGGCGGCAACCTGAAGCTGATGCTGCTGGTCCTGCTCGGTGCGGCGGCCGGCCAGGCCGTGGTCTGGTACGGCGGCCAGTTCTACGCGTTGTTCTTCCTCAGCAGCATGCTCAAGGTTGACGCCACCACCTCCTACCTGCTGATCGCGGCGGCGCTGGCGCTGGGCGTGCCGTTCTTCATCTTCTTCGGCTGGCTGTCCGACCGTATCGGCCGCAAGAAGATCATCCTGGCCGGCTGCTTGCTGGCAGCTGTTACCTACATCCCGATCTTCAAGGGCCTGACCCACTTCGCCAACCCGGCCATCGAAGAAGCCCGCAGCAGCTCGCCGGCCCTGGTCGTGGCCGATCCGAACACCTGCTCGTTCCAGTTCGATCCGGTGGGCCTGCGCAAGTTCACCAGCTCCTGCGACGTGGCCACCGCCGCGCTGACCAAGGCCGGTGTGCCGTACGACGTGCAGCCCGCCGCCGCCGGTTCGCTGGCGATGGTGAACGTGGGCAGTGCCAGCGTCACCTCGTATGAGGCCGCTGGCCTGACCAAGGAAGAAGGCAAGGCCAAGGCCGATGCATTCGGTGCGGAACTGAAGACCGCCCTGACCACCGCCGGCTACCCGGCCAAGGCCGATGGCGCCCGCATCAACATCGCCGGCACCATCTTCATGCTGTGGCTGCTGGTGCTGTACGTGACCATGGTCTACGGTCCGATTGCCGCTTATCTGGTCGAACTCTTCCCGACCCGCATCCGCTACACCTCGATGTCGCTGCCGTACCACATCGGCAACGGCTGGTTCGGTGGCTTCCTGCCGGCGATCTCGTTCGCGCTGGTGGCCGGTACCGGCAACCTCTACTACGGCCTGTGGTACCCCATCATCATCGCGCTGATGTCGGTGGTGATCGGCGGCCTGTTCCTGCGTGAGACCAAGGACGTGGATATCACCCAGTAACCGGTGGGTTCCATGCAGTGAAGGAAAGGCCGCGGTGCAGACCGCGGCCTTTCTGTTTATGGGCCGTGCCCACTCGGCCCGCATCCGGTAGTGCCGGCCGCTGGCCGGCAACCTCCTGAATCGCCGCGCACATGAAGCCCTTGCCGGCCAGCGGCCGGCACTACCATTGCGTTGCGCAGCACCCCGTATAGTCGGCCCATGACCACCACTACGCCGGAAGACCTCCCCGCTCTCCTGCACACCCTGCGCAGCGCCTGGCAGTCGCAGCGGCCCACGCTCGACCAGCGCGAAGCCGACCTGCGCCGCCTGCGCGAGGCGCTCAAGCCGCGCCTGGACGAGATGGCCCAGGCCATCGCCGAGGACTTCGGCCACCGCGCCCACGTTGAATCGAAACTGGCCGATGGCATGAGCGTGCTGTCGGCCATCGACCACCTGCGTCGCCACCTGCGGCGCTGGTCGAAGCCGCAGCGGGCATCGGCGGGATGGAAGTTGTGGCCCGCGCGCGCGCAGCTGCGGCCGACGCCGCTGGGCGTGGTCGGGGTGATCTCGCCCTGGAACTACCCGGTCACGCTGGCATTGGTGCCTTTGGCCACCGCCATCGCTGCGGGCAACCACGTACTGCTGAAGCCTTCGGAACATACGCCGCGCACCAGCGCGTTCCTGGCCGATCTGCTGGCCAGCGTGTTCCCCCCCGATCGGGTGGCGGTGGTGCAGGGTGGGGCGGACCTGGCGGCGGCGGTGTCCTCGCTGCCGCTGGACCATCTGTTGTTCACCGGCTCGACGGCGGTCGGCCGCAAGGTGATGGCCGCCGCCGCCGAACATCTGGTACCGCTCACGCTGGAACTGGGCGGCAAGTCACCGGCCATCGTCTGCCGTGATTTCCCGTTGGATAGAGCTGCCGCGCGGCTGGCCACCGGCAAGTGGTTCAACGCGGGCCAGACCTGCATCGCGCCGGATTACGTGCTGATCGATACGGTCCGCCAGCGCGAGTTCGTACAGGCGCTGCAGCAGCAGGTGCGCGAGCGCTATGGCGACTTCAGCGATGCCGACGACTACACCCGCATCATCAATGAAGGCCAGTACCGGCGCCTGCAGGGCTACCTGGCACAGGCGCGGCAGCGCGGGGTGCCGGTGATTCCGCTGGCGCAGGTGGACGACGCGCGCGCCGACCGCGAGCGCCTGCTGGTGCCGACCGTGGTGCTGGACCCGCCGGACGACCTGGACCTGATGCGCGAGGAGATCTTCGGGCCGATCCTGCCGGTGCGGGCCTATCCGGACCTGGAGGCGGCGCTGGCCGACGTGCTGTCCCGCGACCGGCCGCTGGCGCTGTATCCCTTCAGCCACGACACGGCGACGGTGGAGCGCATCCTCGGCCAGGTGGTGGCCGGTGGGGTGACGGTCAATGACACGCTGCTGCACTTCGCCGCCGATGGATTGCCGTTTGGCGGGGTCGGGGCCAGCGGCATGGGCGCGTACCATGGCCGGGCCGGGTTCGATGCGATGAGCAAGCGGCTGCCGGTACTGTGGCAGTCGCGCTGGGCCGCCAGCGACCGGCTGCGCCCGCCGTACTCGAAGATTGCGGGGTTGTTGAAGCTGCTGCTTCGGTAGTGCCGGCCGCTGGCCGGCAACTGCGGGGTCTTGCCGACGGTTCATGGGGTTGCCGGCCAGCGGCCGGCACTACCGGTGGGTGCCCACCTGGGGTGGCACGCGTGCCAAGCCCACCCGGGTAGAATGCCCGCATGAAAATCGCCTCGTGGAACGTCAATTCGCTCAATGTCCGCCTGCCGCACCTGGAGCAGTGGCTCAAGGACTTCAGCCCGGACATCGTCGGCATCCAGGAAACCAAGCTGGAGGACCACAAGTTCCCCGATTCGGCGCTGATCGCCGCCGGCTATCGCAGCGTGTTCGCTGGCCAGAAGACCTACAACGGCGTGGCGCTGCTGTCGCGTGAGCCGGCGCAGGACGTGCAGATCGGCATTCCCGGTTTCGAGGACGAGCAGAAGCGCGTCATCGCCGGCACCTTCGGCGACCTGCGGGTGATCAACCTGTACGTGGTCAACGGCCAGGACATCGGCACCGACAAGTACGCGTACAAGCTGCGCTGGCTGGAAGCGGTGCATGCGTGGGTCGCGCAGGAGCTGCAGCGCCACCCGAAGCTGATCGTGATGGGCGACTTCAACATTGCCCCGGACGCCCGCGACGTGCACGACCCGGAGGTGTGGAACGACAACCACATCCTGACCTCCACCGCCGAGCGCGGCGCGCTCACCAAGCTGCTGCATCTGGGCCTGCACGATGGCTTCCGCCTGCACAACGACGAGGCGGGTACCTTCAGCTGGTGGGATTACCGGGCGGCCGGTTTCCGCCGCAACCTGGGCCTGCGCATCGACCTGACCCTGGTCTCAGAGGCGCTGAAGGGCAGTGCGGTGGCCTCGGGCATCGATCGCGAGCCGCGCACCTGGGAACGCCCGAGCGACCACGCGCCGGCGTGGGTGCAGATCGGTTGAACGAACGGGGCCCGACGATTGCCGGGCCCGTTCTGGAACATCTGCCGGCCAGCGGCCGGCACTACCCTCAGATCACCGTATGCTCTTGCGGGTGAACAGGTTGACGATCGCCAGCAGGATCACCGCACCGATCAGCGAGAACAGGAAGGTGCGAATGGTGATCGCTTCGTTGATGCCGCCGCCGAACAGCCAGCCGGAAATCAGCGCGCCGACGATGCCGACCACGATGTTGAGGATGATGCCCTGCTGGGCATCGCGCTTCATGATGATGCTGGCCAGCCAGCCTACGATGCCGCCGACGATCAGCCAGATGATGATGCCCATGATCGAACCTCCGGTGGGGAACTGTGACCAGTTGACGCGCACGGCCGTGAACCCGTCGTGCAATTGCGTGACGGGCGCGTGCGGATGAGCCTGCCAGCCACCCTCGACGGCCCGTGGCGCTTCGGTCCGGTGACCGTCTGGCGGCGCCCCCATGTGCCCGGCCAGCGGGGTGAACCGCAGGCGCGGCAGGTGCTGGCGCAGGCCCTCGGGGCTGATCCGGAGACGCTGCCGCTGGTCCGCGATGACAAGGGCCGGCCGGAACTGAGCGGCGCACTGGCCCATTACGGCACCGGCTGGAGCCACAGCGGCGAGGTGCTGCTGGTGGCGCTGGGCGAAGGCGTGCGGCTGGGCGTGGACCTGGAGCTGCTGCGGCCGCGGCCGCGCCTGCTGGAGATCGTGCGGCGCTTCTTCCACCCCCAAGAGGTGGCCTGGCTGGAACGCCTGGACGAGGCCGACCGCGAGCACTGGTTCTTCCGCGTGTGGTGCGTCAAGGAGGCCATCCTGAAGGCGCACGGGCAGGGCATCTCGTTCGGCCTGCACCGCCTGCAGCTGGCGCCGGGGGCCGATGGTGCCCTGCACCTGCACTGGTGCGACCCGGAGCTGGGCGAGGCCGCGCGCTGGCACCTGCACGAGTGGCAGGCCAGCGGCCAGTTCCGCGCCGCATTGGCCTGGTATCCGCACTGAAGCGGGGAATCGGCGTGCAAAACCGGCGATAATGCCGGCATGAGCGAACACCCACTTCCCGCCAGCGTGGCCGCCACGCTGGAACAGGGCCTGGCCAGCATGGGCCTGGATGCCGCGCTGGCGCCGCCGCTGCTGCGCTACCTGGCCCTGCTGCACCGCTGGAACGGCACCTACAACCTCACCGCCATCCGCGACCCGCAGGAGATGGTCACCCGCCACCTGCTCGACTCGCTGGCGATGCAGCCGTTCGTGGCCGATGGCAGCCTGGCCGACCTCGGCACCGGCCCCGGGTTGCCCGGCATCCCGCTGGCGATCGCCTGCCCGGGCCTGCAGGTCACCCTGGTCGAGAGCAATGGCAAGAAGGCGCGCTTCATGCGCGAGGCCGTGCGCCAGCTGGGCCTGGACAACGCCCGCGTGGCCGAATCGCGCGCCGAGGCGCTGGACGAGGCCGGCCGCTACGACCAGCTGACCGCGCGCGCGATGGACACCCTGGCCGGCATCGTCCGCGTCGGTGGCCACCTGCTGCGGCCCGGCGGCGTGCTGCTGGCCATGAAGGGCGTCTACCCCCATGAGGAGATCGCAGACCTGCCGGCGGGCTGGCAGGTGCGCGAGGTGACCCCGCTGAACGTGCCCGGCCTGGCCGGCGAACGCCACCTGGTCACCGTTACAGGCCCCTGATTCCCGCCGCCAGCCCCTTGTGGAACAACGGGTTGGCGATCCACGATTTCCGCAAGGGGCCGGTTGTACGCATAATGACCGGTCCCAGCACACGTCGACGAGGCACACCCGCATGGCCCGCATCATCGCCATCGCCAACCAGAAGGGTGGCGTCGGCAAGACCACGACCGCCGTCAACCTGGCCGCTTCCCTGGCCAACGCACCCAAGCGCGTGCTGTTGGTCGACCTGGATTCGCAGGGCAACGCGACCATGGGCAGTGGCGTGGACAAACGCGAGCTGGCCGCCTCCACCTGTGACCTGCTGCTGGGCGAGAACAGTGCCGCCGACGTGCGCGTGCAGACCGCCGAGGGGTACGACCTGCTGCCCGGCAACATCGACCTGACCGCCGCCGAGATCCAGCTGATGGGCCAGAGCGAGCGCGAGCAGCGCCTGAAGCGCGCGCTGGCGCCGATCCGCGACGAGTACGACTACATCCTGATCGACTGCCCGCCGGCGCTGTCGCTGCTGACGCTCAACGCGCTGGCCGCCGCCGATTCGGTGATCGTGCCGATGCAGTGCGAGTACTACGCACTGGAAGGCCTGAGCGCGCTGGTGGAAACCATCGAAGCGCTGCGCACCAGCCTGAACCCGGCGCTGGAGATCGAAGGCGTGCTGCGCACCATGTTCGACGTGCGCAACAACCTGGCCAACGCAGTGTCGGCCGAGCTCACCGAGCACTTCGGCGACCGCGTGTTCCGCACCATCGTGCCGCGCAACGTGCGCCTGGCCGAGGCGCCCAGCCATGGCCAGAGCATCGTCGGCTACGACCGCGCCTCGCGCGGTGGCGTGGCCTATCTGGGCCTGGCCGGCGAGATCATCCGCCGCAACAACGAACGCAACAAGGCCGGCAAGGCCGTGGAGATCGTCTGATGACCAGCAGCAAGCCGGCAGCCAAGAAGCGAGGCCTCGGCCGTGGCCTGGACGCGCTGCTGGGCCCGAAAGGCGCGGTCAGCCAGGTGCAGGCCACCACTGCGGTGATCGAGCCGCTGCCGGGTGAAGTGCTGCGCAAGTTGCCGGTCGGCCAGCTGCAGCCGGGCAAGTACCAGCCGCGCCGCGAGATGGACGAGGGCAAGCTGTCCGAGCTGGCCGACTCGATCAAGTCGCAGGGTGTGATCCAGCCGATCCTGGTGCGCCAGCTGCCGGCAGGCAACTACGAAATCGTCGCCGGTGAACGCCGCTGGCGCGCATCGCAGCTGGCCGGGCTGGATGAAGTGCCGGTGGTGGTGCGCGAGCTGGAAGACCGCACCGTCATCGCGATGGCCCTGATCGAGAACATCCAGCGCGAAGACCTCAACCCGCTGGAAGAGGCCGAAGCGCTGCAGCGCCTGATCAGCGAGTTCACCCTGACCCATGCCGAGGCCGCCGAGGCCGTCGGCCGCTCGCGCGCGGCGGTGTCCAACCTGCTGCGCCTGCTGGAGCTGCCGGTGGCGATCCGCCTGCTGCTGGAAACCCGCCGCCTGGAAATGGGCCACGCCCGCGCGCTGCTGACCCTGGCCCCCGAGCTGGCCGGCAAGCTGGCCCAGGAAGCGGCCGATGAAGGCTGGTCGGTACGCGAGGTCGAGCGCCGTGCGCAGGCCTTCGCCGCCGGCAAGGTGCCGAGCAACCGCCCGGCGGCCACGCCGAAGGTGCAGCAGGCCGACATCGCCTCGCTGGAAACCGAGCTGTCCGAAGCATTGGGCGCCAAGGTGGCGATCAATCATGGCCGCGGCGGCAAGGGCAAGCTGATCATCCACTACACCGACCTGGACACCCTGGACGGCGTGCTGGAGAAGCTGCGTACGCGCCAGGGCTGAGCCCGGCGCCGCGACAGGGGATGCGGCCTGTTCCTGCCGCGTCTGTAGATGACAGGGAACGCACCGCCGCGCGCACCGGGGGATGCACTGCTCTCCGGTCCGTGGCTTCATCCAGGGAGCAGGACATGAGCAACCCATTCGACGACGTCAGCCCGGGCGGTAGCCCGATCCTGGTGCACAGCCGCCAGAAGGACTTCACCCCGCCGCAGGGTGAAGCGCATATCGAGGCGATCGGCGCGCACATCGAGCGCCACCTGGGGCCGGTGTCCGGCGTCTTCCACGAGATCATCTCCGACCTGGTGCACATCGACGTGCACGTGGTGCCGGCCAATGACCAGTTCCCGTACCTGCGCCTGGTCACTTCCGGCATGAGCGACCTGCCGATGACCGTGCCCGCCGAAGTCGGTGCGGACGTGCCGCGCTACATGGAGCTGATGGTGACCCTGCCGGCCGACTGGCCGATCTCCCAGGACGCCTTCGAGGACGAACGCAACTACTGGCCGGTGCGCCTGCTGAAGGGCATGGCGCGGCTGCCGCACGAGTACGACACCTGGCTGGGCTTCGGCCACACCATTCCCAACGGCCATCCCAGCGAGCCCTATGCGCCGGGCGTGGGCTTCGACGGCGCCATCGTGCTGCCGCCGGTGACTACCCCGGATGACTTCGCCACGCTGGAACTGGACGACGGCAGGACCATCAGCTTCATGACCCTGGTTCCGCTGTATCCGGAAGAGATGGACCTGAAGCTGAAGAAGGGCGCCGAGGCGCTGCTCGACCGCTTCGATGCGAAGAAGATCCAGGACGTGATCGAACCCGGCCGCACCAACGTGGCCAGGAAGCGTTTCGGGCTGTTCTGAGCCTGCGGCGTATCCTCTGCACCTGTCCTCATTGAAATCCAGGCAACTGCAATGACCCTCCTGCTCACCGGCGCTGCCGGCTTCATCGGTGCCTACACCGCCCGCGCCCTGCTGGAGGCCGGCCAGTCGGTGGTCGGCCTGGACAACTTCAACGATTACTACGATCCGCAGATCAAGCGCGACCGCGTGGCCGCGCTGTGCCCGTCGCTGGACCTGCGCACCCTGGACCTGACCGACCGCGAAGGCCTGGCCGCACTGTTCGATGAAGTGAAGCCGAGCGCGGTGATCCACCTGGCCGCGCAGGCCGGCGTGCGCTATTCGCTGGAAAACCCGCACGCCTACGTCGACAGCAACCTGGTCGGCTTCGTCAACATGCTCGAGCTGTGCCGCCACGGTGGCGTGCAGCACCTGGTGTACGCCTCCAGCAGCTCGGTCTACGGCGATTCGGCCACGCCGCCGTTCTCCGAGGACCAGCGCGTGGACCAGCCGCGCTCGCTGTACGCGGCGACCAAGGCCGCCAACGAGCTGATGGCCCATACCTATGCGCAGCTGTACGGCCTGCATGCCACCGGCCTGCGCTTCTTCACCGTCTACGGCCCGTGGGGCCGGCCGGACATGGCGCCGCTGCTGTTTTCGCGCGCGGTGCTGGCCGGGCGCCCGATCGACGTGTTCAACGAAGGCCGCATGCAGCGCGATTTCACACATGTCTCCGACATCGTGTCGGGTATCCTCGGCGCGCTCGCGCATCCGTCCGATGGTCCGGTGCCGCACCGGGTGTTCAACCTCGGCAACCATACGCCGGTCGAGCTGGAGCGCTTCATCAGCGTGATCGAGCAGGCTGCCGGCCGCCCCGCGCAGAAGGTCTACAAGCCCATGCAGCCCGGCGACATGGTGCGCACGATGGCCGATACCCGGCGCGCGCATGACGCTTTCGGCTTCGATGCGGTGACCCCGATCGAAGCAGGGCTGCCGCCGGTGGTGCAGTGGTGCCGCGAGTATTTTGGTGATCGCGCCTGAGGACGGATCCTCACGCTGCCGGGTTCATCTTCGGATAACCTCGGCTGCGGAGAATGCGCGGTCTTTGTCCCCCCTTTGGCCGAGTGCCTTATGAGCCAACCCGAGCTTTCCGTTGTCGTCCCGGTGTTCAACGAGCGCGACAATGTCGCCCCGCTGGTCGCCGAAATCACCGCTGCGCTGCGTGGCCGGCTGCCGTTCGAGATCGTCTACATCGACGATCACTCGCGCGATGACACCCTGGCGGTGCTGCAGGGACTGAAGGCGACCACGCCGGAACTGCGGGTACTGCATCACGTGAACCAGAGCGGGCAGAGCACCGCCGTGCGCACCGGCGTCAAGCATGCGCGGGCGCCGTGGATCGCGACCCTGGATGGCGATGGCCAGAACGATCCGGCCGATATCCCCAAGCTGCTGGCCGCGCGCGACGCTGCCGATGCGCAGGTGAAGCTGTTCGCCGGCTGGCGCGTCAACCGCCAGGACAGTGGCAGCAAGCGCTGGGCCAGCCGCTGGGCCAACCGCATCCGCGCCCGCATGCTGCGTGATGACACGCCCGATACCGGCTGTGGCATCAAGCTGTTCGAGCGCAGCGCGTTCCTCGACCTGCCGTACTTCGACCACATGCACCGCTACCTGCCGGCGCTGATGCAGCGCGCCGGCTGGAAGACCACCAGCGTGCCGGTCAACCACCGCCACCGCACCGCTGGCGTGTCCAAGTACAACAACCTCGGCCGCGCGCTGGTCGGCATCCGTGACCTGCGTGGCGTGGCCTGGCTGATCACCCGCAGCAAGCGCACCGCGGTGGAGGAGCGTTGATGGATCTGGAGCTGCATTGGCTAGACCAGCCGCTGACCTGGCTGTACTGGACCGGCCTGCACGTGACCGGCTGGAAGCTGATCGGCTATACCGGCGCGCTGATGTTCGGCGGCCGCTGGCTGGTCCAGTTCGTCGCTTCCAAGCGCGCCGGCAAGCCGGTGATCCCGCGCCTGTTCTGGTACATGAGCGTGCTCGGCAGCCTGATGACGCTGAGCTACTTCCTGTTCTCGGCCAAGCAGGATTCGGTGGGCGTGCTGCAGAACCTGTTCCCGGCGTTCACCGCGCTGTACAGCCTGCACCTGGACATCAAGCACCGCGGCTGGAAGCGCGACAAGGCCAGCCACTGAGGCCTGCGGGGTGCCTGCCATGGGTAGCGTCGACTGTCAGTCGACTTTCGCGCGGAGCGCGGGCTTTGCTACATGTGGCGGAAGAGCAGCCGACTGACAGTCGGCTCTACCCAGTCGGCTCTACCACGCGCCTCCGGCGCTAGGGCCCCGGCCTGCCGCCGGTTCCCGGTCCTGCCTGCGCTGCAGGCAGGACCTTCGTCCCATGCCACGGGCCGTGGGCGGTGCCATCATCGGGGCCTGCCTTCCCGGGAACCTGTGCTCGTGAAAACCCGTCTTGCCGTCGCCCTGCTGCTCGCCCTGTCCACCCCCGCCGTGGCCCTGGCCGCGCCGTCCGCCACTGCCGCACCGGCCAGCGTGGCCACCGAATCGCCCGCCGACGCCGCCTTCCGCGCGCTGTACGAGAAGGAGTGGAAGTGGCGCCAGCAGGGAGGTGGCGAGGCCAGCGAGGATGAAGACGCGCCCGCCAACGCCACCCGCATGCCTGACGTCGGCCCGGCCGCGCAGCAGGCGCGCCTGAAGGTGTGGGACGAGACCCTGGCCGCGCTGAAGAAGATCGACCCGAAGACCCTGTCGGCCGACAACCAGGTCAACTACGCGATCTACCACGACCAGGTGTTCAACCTGGCCGAGGAAGTACGCCTGCGCGCCTACGAGATGCCGTTCAACGCCGACTCCTCGTTCTGGTCCAACCTGTCCTTCATGGCGCGGCGCGAGATGAAGACCGTGCAGGACTACCAGAACTACATCGCGCGCCTGAACGATGTGCCGCGCTACTTCGGCCAGCAGACCGAAAACATGCGTGCCGGCCTGAAGCGTGGCTTCAGCGTGCCGCGCGCGGTGCTCGACGGCCGCGAAGTGTCCATCGCCACCGTCGCCGAGCTGAAGGACCCGACCGAATCGCCGCTGTACGCGCCGTTCAAGAAGCTGCCCAACAGCATCCCGGCCGCCGAACAGGCCAAGCTGCAGGCGCAGGCGCGTGCGGCGATCAGCGGCAAGGTGGTGCCGGCGTTCCAGCAGCTGCGCACCTTCTTCGTCAACGAATACGTGCCGCAGGCGCGTACCACCCTGGCCGCCGAAGCGATGCCCGATGGCAAGGCGTACTACCGGCAGCAGATCCACGAATACACCACGCTGGACCTGTCGCCGGACGAGATCCATCGGATCGGCCTGGAGGAAGTCGCCCGCATCCAGAGCGAGATGAACGACATCATCAAGCAGGTGAAGTTCAAGGGCAGCTTCGCCGAGTTCCTGACCTTCCTGCGCACCGATCCGCAGTTCTATGCCAAGACGCCGGAAGAGCTGCTGTCGCGTGCCGCGTGGATCTCCAAGCGGGCGGACGGCCAGCTCGGCAAGTACATGACGTTGCCGCGCGCACGCTTCACCATCGTGCCGGTGCCGCCGGACATCGCACCGTTCTGGACGGCCGGCCGCGGTGGCATGGGTACCTACTGGCTCAACACCTACAACCTGCCGTCGCGCCCGCTGTACAACCTGCCGGCGCTGACCCTGCATGAATCCGATCCGGGCCATTCGCTGCAGGGCGCGATCGCCGCCGAGCAGAAGAACCTGCCCGAGTTCCGCCGCAACGCCTACATCTCCGCCTATGGCGAAGGCTGGGCGCTGTACTGCGAGAAGCTGGGCGTGGAGATGGGCATCTACGAAACCCCGTACGAGGATTTCGGCCGCCTGACCTACGAGATGTGGCGCGCGGCGCGCCTGGTGATCGACACCGGCGTTCACAGCAAGGGCTGGAGCCGCGAACAGGCGCTGGCCTACCTGCGTGACCACACCGCGCTGAGCGAGCATGAAGTGACCACCGAAGTGGACCGCTACATTTCCTGGCCGGGCCAGGCGCTGAGCTACAAGCTGGGTGAGATCGCCATCGTGCGCCTGCGTGCGCAGGCCGAGAAGGAGCTGGGCGACAAGTTCGACATCAAGGGGTTCCATGACACCCTGCTCAAGCAGGGCTCGGTGCCGCTGCCGGTGCTGGAACAGCAGATCCAGGCCTACATCGCCGAACGCAAGAAGGCCTGACCGTTACCGGGTAGTGCCGGCCGCTGGCCGGCAATCCGTCCCGGTCACGGGGTCGGATCCCTTCCTCACGGAAAGGGCTCCGACCCCCTCTCACCTCAACCCACCGCCCGCGGCTTGGCTACCCGCGCCGCGAAGGTCGGCAGCACCAGCAGGGTCAGCACGGTGGCGGTGATCAGGCCACCGATCACTACCGTGGCCAGCGGCTTCTGCACCTCCGCACCGGAACCGCTGGCAATCGCCATCGGGATGAAGCCGACGATGGCCACCAGCGCCGTGGTCAGCACCGCGCGGATGCGGCTGGAG
This sequence comes from Stenotrophomonas sp. YJH_SMC_10, assembly GCF_059371555.1. Lineage (NCBI taxonomy): Bacteria > Pseudomonadati > Pseudomonadota > Gammaproteobacteria > Lysobacterales > Lysobacteraceae > Stenotrophomonas > Stenotrophomonas sp. YJH_SMC_10. The sequence goes on from NZ_JCAFUS010000007.1 coordinate 44,635, forward strand.
GCACCGTTGATCGCCGCCTGCAGCGGCAGGTCGCCGGCGTCCAGGCGTTCGCGGATTGCCTGCATCAGCACCAGCCCGTTCAACGTGGCCACGCCGGAGACGGCGATGAAGCCAACCGCCGCCGATACCGAGAACGGCATGCCCCGCAGCAGCAGCGCGAGGATGCCGCCGACCAGCGCCAACGGCACGCAGCTGAATACCAGAATGGCTTCCTTGCCGCTGCGCAGGGCCATGAACAGCAGGCTGCCGATCAGCAGGAACACGACCGGTACCACCGTCGCCAGCCGCTTCTCCGCGCGCTGCAGGTTCTCGAACTGACCGCCCCAGGTCAGGTACGCACCCGGCGGCAGCGCCACGTCGGCCACCGCGGCCTGTGCCTCGCCGACGAAGCCGCCCAGGTCGCGACCGCGCACGTTGGCCTGCACCACCACGCGGCGGCTGCCGTTGTTGCGGCTGATCTGGTTCGGCCCTTCGCTCACCGTGATGCGCGCCACCGACGACAGCGGAATCACCAGCCCCGCAGGCGTGGCGATCGGCAACGAGGCCAGCTGGTCCGGATCGTTGCGCGAGGCATCGTCCAGGCGCACCACCACGTTGAAGCGGCGATCACCTTCGAAGATCTTGCCAGCCGCAGTACCGCCGATGCCGGTGGACAGCGCATCACTCACATCCGCGGCGGTCAGCCCGTACTGCGCCGCCGCCACGTGGTCGATCGCCACATTGAGCGTGGGCAGGCCGGAGATCTGTTCCACCCGCACGTCGGCCGCGCCGTTCACCGCACGCAGCTTCAGCGCCACCTGGTCGGCCACCTTCTGCAGCTGGCTGAAGTCATCGCCGAAGATCATCACCGCCAGGTCGGTCCGCACGCCGGAAATCAGCTCGTTGAAGCGCAGCTCGATCGGCTGGCTGAACTCGAAGCTGTTGCCCAGCTGCTGCCCGGCCAGCTTCTCGAAGCGCGCCACCAGTGCGTCCTTGGCCAGCGTCGGATCGGGCCAGTCCTTGCGCGGCTTCAGCACGATCACGCTGTCGGAGATGTTGGTCGGCATCGGGTCAATGGCCGCCTCGGCGGTACCGGTGCGCGAGAACACGGTTTCCACTTCCGGCTCTTTGGCAATCGCCTTTTCCAGCGCCAGCTGCATTGCCAGCGACTGCTCCAGCGAGGTCGACGGCACGCGCAATGCCTGCATCGCCACGTTGCCTTCATCCAGCGTCGGCATGAACTCGCGGCCCAGCAGCGAGAACGCGCCGATGCCCACCACCACCATCATCACCGCACCGGCCAGCACCGTGCGCGGGTGCGCCACGGCCTTGCGCACCACCGGTTCGATGCGCGCACGCAGCACGCGGATCAGCCTGGTTTCGTGCTCGCCATCGTCAGCATGTGCGTCACCTTCTTTCACCTTGGGCTCGCGCACCAGCAGCGCGGCCATTGCCGGCACGAAGGTGAAGGAGAACAGGAAGGCACCGACCAGGGCCAGCATGAACGTGGCCGCCATCGGGTGGAACGTCTTGCCCTCCACGCCTTCCAGCGTGAGGATCGGTGCGAACACCAGCAGGATGATCAGCTGGCCGAACGCCGCCGGTCGCGCCATTTTCAGCGCTGCATCGGCGGCCACGCGCAGCCGCTCCATCGCGGTCAATGCACGGCCCAGTTCGGCGCGGCGCTGGCCCAGCATCAGCAGCGTCGACTCGACCACGATCACCGCACCGTCCACCAGGATGCCGAAATCCAGCGCACCCAGGCTCATCAGGTTGCCGCTGATGCCGAAGCGGTTCATGCCGATCACTGCGAACAGGAACGACAGCGGAATCACCAGCGCGGTGATCGTTGCCGCACGCAGGTTGCCCAGCAGCAGGAACAGCACCACCACCACCAGCAGCGCGCCCTCGGTGAGGTTCCTGGCCACGGTCTTGATGGTGGAATTGACCAGCACGCTGCGGTCCAGCACCGGTGCCGCCACGATGTCGGCCGGCAGTGACTTGTTTACCTGTTCCAGGCGCGCGGCCGCTGCCTGGGCCACGGTGCGGCTGTTGCCACCGGCAATCATCAGCGCGGTGCCCAGCACGGCTTCATGGCCGTTGCGGCTGGCCGCGCCCAGCCGCGGCGCGCGGCTCAGTTCCACCGTGGCCACATCGGCCACGCGCACCACCACACCATTGCGGGTGGCCACCGGTGCCTGCGCCAGGTCGTCGGTGGTCAGCGCCAGGCCATCGGCACGCACCACCAGGCCTTCGCCGGCACGCTGCACGAAGCCGGCACCGGCCTGCACGTTGGAACGCTGCAGGGCGGTGACCAGGTCGGCCAGGCCGAGGCCGTGCGCGGCCAGTCTGGCGCTGTCCGGATGCACGCCGTACTCCTTGACGTAGCCGCCAACCGTATCGACCCCGGCCAGCCCCGGGCTGGAACGCATCTGCGGCGCGATGATCCAGTCCTGCACGGTGCGCAGGTAGGTCGCACGTTCTTCGGGCGTACGCAGCAGGTTGCCTTCCGGCGTGCGGTAGACCTCGCCGGCCTGCCAGCCGGCTTCACCGGGCTTGGCCACCTTGGCCGGGTCGAACGCGCTGAAGTCCACCGTCCACATCAGCACCTCGCCAAGGCCGGTGGTGACCGGCGACAGCATCGGCGATGCACCGTCGGGCAGGTCTTCGGACGCCTCGCGCATGCGCTCGGCCACCTGCTGGCGGGCGAAGTAGATGTCGGTGGCATCGGTGAAGATCGCGGTGACCTGCGAGAAGCCATTGCGCGACAGCGAACGCGTGGTGGTCAGGCCGGGAATGCCGGCCAGCGCGGTTTCCAGCGGATAGGTCACCTGCCGCTCGATCTGCTCCGGGGTCAGCGCCGGTGCCACCGTGTTGATCTGCACCTGGCGGTTGGTGATGTCCGGCACCGCGTCGATCGGCAGCTTGCCCAGCTGGAACAGGCCCACGGCGGCGATCAGCGCGGCCATGAACACCACCAGCCAGCGGTGGCGCACCGCTGTTTCAATGATCAGCTTGAACATGGTCGCCTCCTCAGTGGCCGTGCTCGGCTTCGCCCTTGGCCAGTTCGGCCTTGAGCAGGAAGGCATTGGCACCGACGATGCGCTCGCTGCCGGTCAAGCCACCAAGGATCTCGATGCGGTCACCGGCGCGGCGCCCGGGCAGCACCGGCTGCGCCTTGAAGCCGCCTTCGACGGCGACGAACACCGCGCTGCTGCCATCAACGTTCTGCACCGCATCGGCCGGCACGCTGAGCGAGCCATCCTGGCCCTCGGTGACGACCACGGCCGATACCGGCGAGCCGGCTGGCGGCAGCGCCGCATCCACCGGCGTGGCGCGGATCACCGCGACGCCGCCCTGCTGGCGGACATCGGCGGCCGAACCGGTGACGGTGGCGGTGAAGCTGCCACCCGGCGCGCTCACTTCCAGCGTCATGCCCGGCGTGACCTGCGCGGCCAGCGCCGGCGGTGCAGTGAACACCAGCTCGTTCATCGTCGGGTCGGCGACATCGGCCACCGCGCTGCCGGCGGCGACTACGCCACCCGGGGTGACCTGCACGTTGCCGACGATGCCGGCCACCGGACTGGTGATGCGCACACGGCCGCTGCTGTCCGGCGAACCGTTGGCGGCGGCCTGGGCCTGCGCGGCGGCGGCCTGGGCCTGTGCCGCCAGCGAACGTGCGCGCGAGGCTTCCATTTCCTGGCGGGCGACCACGCCCTGGTCGACCAGTGCCTTGTCGCGGCCATAGGCCAGGCGCGCAGCCTCGGCTTCGGCCGATGCGGCGAGCGCATTGGCGCGGAACACCGCGGCTTCGCCACTGACTACGATGGCCAGTGCCTGGTTCTGCTTCACTGCGGTGCCCGGTGCGACCAGCACGCGTTCGACGCGGCCGGTGACGGTCGAAGCCACCGAGGCACGTGCACCGACCGACGGTTCGACGCGGCCGGACAGGCGCGTGGAGCCACCGCCACCACGACCGACCGCGACCACTTCGATACCGGACGCCTTGATCTGCTCGGGGGTCAACTGCACGACACCCTCATCCGCATCGGCGGGCGCCTTTGCGGATTCGGCCTTGGCTTCCTTGCTGTCGGACGCGTGGCCATGGCCGTCGTCGGTGCCGGCCTTGGCCGCAGCCGGGTCTTCATTTGCAGGCGTCTGCGCATTGCCAGCGCAGCCGGCCAGCAGCACGGCCAGCAGCACGCCGCCGATCAGCGGGAAAGTACGGGAGAGAGTCATGGGGCCTCCACAAAGGGTGCGCGCCCTTCCAGGCGGGCAAGATCGATTTCCGCGGCGACGCGCGACAGGCGCGCATCCACGGCGGTGCCGCGGGCGGCGATGAGGGCGCTGCGCGTGCTGCGCAGTTCCAGCTGCGAGATGCGTCCGGCGTCGAAGCCAATGCGAGCCAGGCGATACGCCTCCTCGGCGGCGACCACGCTTTCATCGGCGGCGCGGGTACGGCTGCTGGCGGCCTTCAACCCGGCCACCGCGGAGAGGCGCTCGGCCTCGCTGTCGCGGCGCTGCTGGTCCAGGCGTGCTTCGGCTGCACGCTGGTCGGCAGTGGCGGCGCGGATGCCCCCGCGGTTGCGGTCGAACAGCGGGATGCTGAGGCTGACCCCGAGGTTGTAGGCACGCTCGCCGCCTTCGCGGAAGCGGGTCTGCGCGGCGGTGACGCTCAGATCGGGCAGGGCGCGCTTGCGCTCCACGTCGACCAGCTTGCCCGCCGCATCGGCCTCGGCTTCCGCGATGCGCACCGCCAGTGCGGTATCGATGGCACCGCGTGGCAGCGGCGGCGCGCGGTCGAGCAGGCTGTCGCCGATCGATTGCACCGGCGCATCCAGCAGCGCGGTGCCGGCCAGGCGGGCCAGCGCGGCATCGCGGAAGGCCTGCGCCTCATCCAGCGCGGCGCTGGCATTGGCCACTTCGCTCTGCGCCTGCACAGCACGCAGCTGCGGTTCGCGGCCCTGCTTGACCAACGCGTTGACGGCGTTGGCGTCATCGCGGGTGAGGCTCAGTGCCTCTTCGGCCAGGGTGTAGCGGCGCAGTGCACTTTCCGCCTGTGCATAGACCACCGCCAGCTGGCTGGCCACGTCGCTGCGGCTCTGCGCGCCACGCAGGTTGGCCGCCTGTGCTTCGGCGCGGGCCGCACGGACGCGCGCGCCGCGCTGGCCCCAGACCTCCAGCGGCTGGGACAGGGTGAGCACGGTATCGGCCTTGCCCATGCCGCCATAGGAGCCGGTACCCCAGGCGTTCTCGGCCGACCAGGACAGGGAAGGGTTGGGCAGTGCGCGGGCCTGGTCGGCGCGCGCATCGGCGGCCTCGGCCAGCGCCGCACCGACGCGGGTGCCGGGCAGCTGGTCCAGGCGTTCAAGCAGGGTGTCATAGGAAGGGGCGGCTTGCGCCATCACCGCTGCCGCTGGGGCCAGGCCCAGCAACACGGCGACGACCCGCCCGGCCGCACGCAGCGACCGAGGTGTCAGGATCGACATAGGGGGATTCCGGTTGTGAGTGAAACGGGAGCCCGCAATCGCGGGACGCGCTCAACTCACGCCCGGGGGGGACGCGTCAATTCATCCTGGGCGACCGCATAGGTCGCCGCGTCGCCGGCATTCATCCAGCGCGCCGGCAGCGGCGCACCGAAGGCGGCGAGGGTGCTGGCCGGCAGGCTCAGGTTGGAGTGGTGGCAGTGGTTGTGGCTGCAGGCACCGGTGTGCTTGCCGTCACTGTCACCCTCGGCATCATCGGCGTTGCTTTCCACGTGCACCGCCGTGGTGTCGTGCGGTTCAACCGCGCAGGCCAGCACGTCGGCCACCGGCACGACCACGAATGCCGCCATCAGCAGCATCAGCAGGGTCGAGCGGAGGTGGCGGGCGATCCGGCGCATGGACGGGAGGCTAGCAAGCGGTTTTCGACGGATACAATATCAATGGCCGCTTCGGGAATTCGTCGGAATCTCCCGTTCAGCTGGGCCGGGCGCGGGGTCGGATCCCTTTCCTCCGGAAAGGGCTCTGACCCCACCACATCGTTCGGGTGCGCCGCGCACATGTGCTCTGGTAGGTGTCGACCTTGGTCGACACGCTTTTCGACCCCACCGCGTTGCCGGCCAGCGGCCGGCACTACCCGTATCACGGCAGCTTCGCGATCACCTTGATCTCGAACTGGAACCCATACAGCCAGGTCACGCCGATACCGGTCAGGGTCGGGTGCGGCGCCTCGCCCCAATACTCCGGCACGATCGCCCAGGCCTTCTCAAAGTTCTTCTCTGGATCGACCAGGAACACGGTCACGTCGATCACGTCATCGAAGGTGCAGCCCGCAGCAGCCAACACGGCGTTGAGATTCTCGAAGGCGCGGCGCACCTGCGCCTCGAAGTCCGGCTCGGGCGAACCGTCCTCGCGGCTGCCGACCTGGCCGGAGACGAACAGGAAACCGTTGGATCGGATCGCCGGCGAGTAGCGGTTGCGCTCGTACAGGGCCTGGCGGCCGGTGGGGAAAACGACATCACGCTGTGACATGGGGAAGATCCCTTGGGAGAGAACGCCATCCTCCGCGCCAGTGCTGTCTGGATAAACCGCGATGATCGGCCTAGATTGATTGTCAATTCCAAACAATCATGGCCCGCCATGGACCGTTTCGAGGCGATGCGGGCGTTTGCCCGGGTCGTGGAAACCGGCAGCTTCACCCGCGCCGCGCACACGCTGCAGATCAGCCGCACCACGGTCACCCAGCTGGTGCAGCAGCTGGAGGCACACCTGCGGCTGCGCCTGCTCAACCGCACCACGCGCCGGGTCAGCGTCACCGCCGATGGCGCGGCCTACTACCCGCGCATCGTCCGCCTGCTGGCCGAGCTGGAAGAGGTGGAGGGCGGGCTGGGCGACGCAGCCAGCCAGCCGCGCGGCCGCCTGCGGGTGGATGTGCCCGGACCCTACGCGCGACTGCGGCTGGTGCCGGCGCTGCCGGACTTCCAGGCGCGCTACCCGGACATCCAGCTGGACGTCGGCGTCAGCGACCGCGAGGTCGATGTCATCGCCGACAACGTCGACTGCGTGATCCGGGGCGGCACCCCGACCGACCCGGCACTGGTGGCGCGGCCGCTGGCGGCGCTGCCGATCGGTTTCCACGCCAGCCCCGGCTATGTGCAGCGTTTCGGCCTGCCGACCGATCCGCGCGCGCTGCAAGGCCCCGACCACCACATGGTCGGCTTCCTCAGCCCGCGCAGTGGCCGGGCGCGGGTGTTCAGCGCGCAGCGCGGCGATGAACGCGTCGAGGTGCAGGGCCGCTATACGGTCGGCTTCGATGACGGCAACGCTTATCTGGCCGCTGCGTTGGCCGGACTCGGCGTGGTGGCGCTGCCCAGCTACATGGCCGACCCGCACGTGGCGCGTGGCGAGTTGCTGCCGGTACTGGAGGACTGGCAACTGCCGTCGATGCCGATGCACGTGATGTTCCCGCCGAACCGGCACATGAGCCAGCGGTTGCGGGTGTTCATTGATTGGGTGGTGGAAGCGCTGGGGTGAGTGCATCGGTCGCGTGCGAAAATCGGCGTGCACGTACTGGAGAACGCACACCCTGATGAGCCGCATCGTCGCACTGGATACCGAAACCACCGGCATCTCCCACCGCCTGGGGCACCGGGTGATCGAAATCGGTGCCGTCGAACTGATCGATGGCCAGCTCAGCGGCCGCCAGTTCCACACCTACCTGCAGCCGCAGCGCAGGGTCGGCTGGGGCGCACAGCGCGTGCATGGCATCAGCGATGCGATGCTGGTAGGCAAGCCACTGTTTTCCAGCAAGGCTGCTGAACTGCTCGACTTCCTGCGCGGCAGCGAGATGGTCGCGCACAACGCCACCTTCGATGTGGGCTTCCTGGACAACGAGCTGCGTCTGTCCGGTATCCCCGGCACGCTGGCCCAGCACTGCCGCATCACCTGCAGCCTGAAGCTGGCGCGCGGGCGCTGGCCGGGCCAAGGCAACAAGCTGGATGATGTGCTGCAGCGCCTGCGCATTCCCAGCCAGCGCGGCCTGCACGGCGCGCTCAAGGATGCCCATCTGCTGGCGCAGGTGATTCCGCACCTGCGCTGAGGCCTGGCCGCTGTTACACCGGCCGCAACCAGCGCTCGATCATTGCCACGCCACGTGCCACCCCGTCCTCATGGCTCATCGCCGCGCCCAGGGCTGCCGCGCGTGCGCGTGTTGCGTCGGTTTCAGCGAAGGTGATGGCTGCCGCCAGCGTTGCTGCATCCAGTCGCTTCAGTGACAACGGTGCCGGTGCCACGCCCAACCGATGCAGGCGATCGGCCCAGAAGAACTGATCCGCGGCGAACGGCATCACCAGCGAGGGAATGCCGGCGCGGCAGGCCGAATGCGTGGTGCCGCTGCCACCATGGTGGATGGCGAGTGCGCAATGCGGGAACAGTGCTTCGTGTGGCGTCGGGCCGAGCACGAACACATCTGCTGGCAGCGCGCCCGTCGGCAGCCCGGCCCACCCTGGAAACAGCAGCACCCGGCGCGGTGCCAGCGCCTGCAGCAGGGCCGGCAGCACGCGCTCGCGATCAAACCCGGTCATGCTGCCAAAGCCCAGGTACACCGGCGGCGGCCCGGCATCGAGGAAGGCCTGCAGATCGACCGGGGGCGTCCAGGGCGCATCAGGAAGCCGCCATTGGCCACAGACGATGTGGTCGGCCGGCCAGTCCGCCGGCGGCGGCAGCAGCTGCGGCGAGATGCCATAGAGCATCGGCAGGCCGGACCACAGCGCGCGGCGCGGCGATTGCCCCAATTGCTGGCGTGCCGCGTTGATCGGCCGGCGGAACTGGCGCCAGATCAGGCCGTTGACCAGCCCATAGCTGGCGCGGTTCAACCAGCCCGGCGAACGTCCGGGCGGCAGGAACGGAGAGCGGAAGGCCCGTGTCGGGGTCAGCGGGATCATGCCGGTGCCGATGACCGGCATTCCGCGGCGTTCGCCCACGCTCATGCCGACGAAGGCCGCCAGTCCGCCGGTCAGAATCGCATCGCAGCCTTCTGCGGCCGCATCGGCCTGGCGCATCCAGCCGCTGACATGCTGCAGCGCCATCCGTGCCAGACCGGAACTGGCGGCGGCAACACCGTTGCCACGCGACACCAGGGCGACCACTTCGTCATGGATGTCACCTTCAAGGGCTGCATGGGGCACATCCAGGGCCTGCGCGCTGCCCAGGGTGCCGCCATCGGCCAGCTGTGTCACCGCGTGGCCTGCGCCGATCAGCCCATGGCAGAGCATGGCCAGCGGACGCGTATCGCCTTCGGTTCCGTAGGTCAGGGCCAGCAGCCGCATGGAAAGCTCCGCAGTGATCCGGGCCAGTATGCCGGTTGGCGGAGTGCCCCCGGCCCTGCCGGTTCAGTCCCCGCCTGTGGGTAACTTGCGCAAGTGCTTGAACCCGTGCATAATGCGCGGCTCGCTGTGTCCGGTTTTCTACCGGGCGGCGCCCCCGGGAGCACGTCCCCGGCCGCCCAACGCCAGCGTAACCCTTTGATTCTCTTGACGTGTGATGGGCAACCATCGAGGCCGCCGTCGCCCGGGCTACGGGCTGACAACTACTACTATCGAGGTGCGCAATGTCCCGCGTATGCCAGGTTTCCGGCAAGCGAGTGCAGACGGGTAACAACGTCTCGCACGCCAACAACAAGACCCGTCGTCGTTTCCTGCCGAATCTGCACGAGCGCCGTTTCTGGGTGGCCAGCGAGAACCGCTGGGTCAAGCTTCGTGTTTCCGCGCATGCACTGCGCACCATCGACAAGAACGGCATCGATTCCGTTCTGGCTGAGCTGCGTGCGCGCGGCGAAAAGGTCTGAGGAGTAAAGCATCATGGCAGGCAAGCGCGATAAGGTCCGTATGATTTCCTCGGCCGGTACCGGCCACTTCTACACGACCGACAAGAACAAGAAGAACACCCCGGGGAAGATGGAATTCCTGAAGTACGATCCGGTCGTGCGCAAGCACGTCCTGTACAAGGAAGGCAAGATCAAGTAATCCGCACGGATTGCTGGTCCCCGCGAAAAAACCCGCCCTTGTGGCGGGTTTTTTCATTCCCGGCATCCTGATGCGGGTGCCGAACGTTCGGGCATTGCCTGCATGGCGCTCAACGGCCGCCGCCATGCCGACGCGGTGCGGCATTGAGCCGTCCTGTAGAGCCGCCCCCACGCTCGGCTGCTCTGCCGCCGGACCGGAAGGCCGTCGAGCGCGGCTCGACTCCACAAGGGCCGGTGGGCAGAATGGCCCATCACCTCCCGACGGGCGACACGATGCTGTTCGAGTGGTTGCTGGGTTCCTACCTGCTGCTGATCGACTGGCTGATCCGGCTGGTCGCGCTGTGCTGGATTCCCACCCGCACCACGCCGGGGGCCGCGCGCAGCTGGCTGCTGCTGGTCGGCTTCGTGCCGCTGCTGGGCCTGCCGCTGTACCTGCTGTTCGGCCACCCGTGGCTGTCGCGCGAGCGCATCCGCCGCCAGGCCGAGGCCTCGCAGGTCATCCGCGAAGAACAGGCGCTGCAGCATCGCCTGCGCTGGACACCGCAGCCGGACACCGCCAGCGCCGAGATCGTGCCGCTGGTGCAGCGCCAGGGCGACTTCATGCCGGTGCACGGCAACGCGGTCGACCTGCTGACCGACTACGACGAATCGCTGCACACGCTGATCGCCGATATCGACCAGGCCGAAGACCGCGTGCACCTGCTGTACTACCTGATGTTCGACGACGCGGTGGGCGAGGCGATCGTCGAGGCCCTGCAGCGTGCGGCTGCACGTGGCGTGCAATGCCGTGTGCTGCTCGATGCGGTAGGCGCCAAGCGCGGACTGCGCGCCTATCGCAAGCGCCTGGAAGCGCGCGACATCGAGGTGCGCGCGATGCTGCCCGGTGGCCTGCGCTGGCGCCGCAGCGGGCGCATGGACCTGCGCAACCACCGCAAGATCGCGGTGATCGACAACGAAGTGGCCTATGTCGGTTCGCAGAACCTGGCCGGTCCGCAGTTCGTGCCCGGCCACCCGAACCGCGAGCTGGTGGCGCGCGTGCGCGGCCCGGCGGTGGCGCATCTGGAAGCGGTCTTCGCCAGCGACTGGTACATGGAAACCGGCCAGCGCCTGGACGTGATCGCCGATGTGCCCGAGTGCAGCGACGACATCGCTACCCAGCTGCTGCCCAGCGGCCCGGCTTATCCGTACAGCAACGCACGCGATGCGGTGGCGGCGCTGATCCATCTGGCGCGGCGCCGGCTGGTGATGGTCACCCCGTACTTCGTGCCCGACGAAGCCACGCTGAGCGCCTTGCGCATTGCGGCCTTGTCCGGCGTGCAGGTGCAGCTGATCCTCTCGGCCAGCAACAACCAGCGGCTGACGTCGTGGGCGCAGGAGGCCTACTACGACGAACTGCTGCGCTGCGGCGTGCGCATCGCGCTGTACGAGCCGCAGTTCCTGCACGCCAAGCACATGAGCGTGGACGAGGACATCGCCGTGCTCGGCTCGATCAACATGGACATCCGCTCGTTCGCGCTGAATGCCGAGATCGGCCTGGTCTGCTACGACCGCGCGCTGGTGCAGCAGCTGTGCGCGATCGAAGATGGCTACCTGCGCGAGTCGCGGCAGCTGGACCTGCAGCAGTGGCGCAGCCGCCCCACGTGGCGGCGCAGCCGCGAAGGCATCGCACGACTGGCCGATGCGTTGATGTGAGCGGGGCGCGCAACCGGCGGGGTGGATGCAAGCGGCAGGGGGATGCAATCGATGGGGTGGATGCAACCGGCGGGGTAGAGTCGACTGTTAGTCGACTATCGCGCGCAGCGCGGGATTTTTATCGCAAGAGCAGTCGACTAACAGTCGACTCTACCCTGTCGTTTCCGACGTTTCCGACGTTTCCGTCATTACAGCGGTCGTTCCCGCCCGCTTCGGCAATCCGGCCCGTCATCGCCGATGGCCTACAATCGGCGCATGACTGATTCACCGCGTAATGGCGAACTGGACCTGGCAATCATCGGCGGTGGTGCGGCCGGGGTGCTGGTGGCGATCCAGGTGTTGCGCCAGGCCCAGGCGCCGCTGGCGATTGCCATCTTCGAACCCGCCTCGCAGCTGGCGCAGGGCATCGCCTATGCCACGCCCTGGCCGGAGCACCTGCTGAACGTGCCGGCGGCGAAGATGAGTGCGTTTGCCGACCAGCCTGGCGATTTCCTCGACTACCTGATGGCCGCCAACGCCTACCCGGGCGAGGCGCGCGAGGTGCTGGGCGAGCGCTACGTGTGCCGCCACTACTTTGCGGCGTACCTGCAGCAGCGCCTGCAGGAGGCCGCCGCGGCCAGCCCGGGGCAGCTGCAGGTGATCGCGCAGCCGGTGCTGGGCCTGCAGCCCGATGACCACGGCTACCAGCTGGCACTCGGCGATGGCCAGACGCTGCACGCCGCACAGGCAGTGCTCGCCACCGGCAACAGCATGCGGCCGCTGCCGGTGGCCGGTGCCGAGGCGCTGCCCGCCGATGATGTGATCGAGGCCTGGGACTACGACGGCGTGCGCACCCTGGCCGGTGGGCAGGCCGTGGCCATTGTCGGCTCCGGCCTGAGCATGGCCGACACCGTGCTGGCGCTGGTTGCAGCCGGCCACACCGGCCCGCTGCATGTGATCTCGCGCCACGGGCTGCTGCCGCTGCCGCATGCGCATGGTGGCCTGCCCACGTTCGACCCGGCTGCGCTGCTGCCGATGAGCCTGCGCCAGCGCCTGCGCGCGTTGCGCGGGTTCGCGCGCCAGGCGCAGGCCGACGGCCTGCCGTGGCAGGGCGTGATGGACCGCATCCGTCCGCACGGGCAGGCGCTGTGGTGCAGCCTCAACGCGGCCGACCAGCGCCGCTTCCTGCGCCATGTGGTGCGCTACTGGGACGTGCATCGCCACCGCATCGCCGAAGAGGTCGACGCACAGCTGCAGGCGCTGATCGAAAGCGGCCAACTGCGTATTCACCGGTCCCGCCTGCAACGCGTCGGCCGCGAAGGCGATGCCCTGCGGCTGTCGGGTCGCGATGCCTCCGGCAAGGATCAGCAGTGGACGATCAGCGGGGTGATCAACGCCACCGGTGTGGAAACCCGCGCCAGCGCGCTGCGCAATCCGCTGCTGCAGCAGCTGCAGGCCGATGGCCTGGCCCGCCCCGGCCCGCATGGGCTGGGCCTGGACAGCACGGTGCCGGGCGACCGCCTGCGTGCGGCCGGTGGCCAGTCGCAGGCACGGCTGGGCGTACTCGGCAGCCTGCGCATCGGCAGCCTGTGGGAAAGCCTGGCGGTGCCTGAACTGCGTCAGCAGGCGCAGGCACTGGCCACCCAGGTGGTCGCAGGAGCCGCGACGGCGATGCCGTAAAATGGGGGCATGGATGTCTCCCACCTGCTTGATGGCCTGAACCCGGCCCAGCGCGAAGCCGTCTCCGCTCCCCCCGGTCACCACCTGGTGCTGGCCGGTGCCGGTTCCGGCAAGACCCGCGTACTCACCCACCGCATCGCCTGGCTGCATGAAGTCGACGGCGTGCCGACCCACGGCATTTTCGCGGTGACCTTCACCAACAAGGCGGCCGGCGAGATGCGCCACCGCATCGATGCACAGTTGCCCCATGGCAGCCGTGGCATGTGGATCGGTACCTTCCACGGCCTGGCCAACCGCCTGCTGCGCCTGCACTGGCAGGACGCGAAGCTGCCCGAAGGCTTCCAGGTGATGGATTCGGACGACCAGCTGCGGCTGGTCAAGCGCGTGGTGCAGGCGCTGGAGCTGGACGACGGCAAGTACCCGCCCAAGCAGATCGCGTGGTGGATCAACGCGCAGAAGGACGAGGGCCGCCGCCCGCAGCACATCCAGCCCGAACCGCACGACGCGTGGCTGGAAACCATGCGCCAGGCCTACATCGAGTATCAGGCGCGCTGCGACCGCGCCGGGCTGGTCGACTTCGCCGAGCTGCTGCTGCGCGCGCATGAACTGCTGCGCGACAACCCGGCGCTGCTGTCGCACTACCGCGCCCGCTTCCGCGAGATCCTGGTGGACGAGTTCCAGGACACCAACGCCATCCAGTACGCCTTCGTGCGCGTGCTGGCCGGCGATTCCGGCCACGTGTTCGTGGTCGGCGACGATGACCAGGCCATCTACGGCTGGCGCGGTGCCAAGGTCGAGAACGTGCAGGGCTTCTTGCGCGATTTCCCGGGCGCGCAGACCATCCGCCTGGAGCAGAACTACCGCTCCACCGCCAACATCCTCGGCGCTGCCAACGCGGTGATCGCGCACAACCCGGATCGCATCGGCAAGCAGCTGTGGACCGACAGCGGCGACGGCGAGCCGATCGACCTGTACGCCGCGTACAACGAGATGGACGAGGCGCGCTACATCGTCGAGCGTGCCCGCCAATGGGTGCGCGACGGGGGCAGCTACACCGAAGTGGCCGTGCTTTACCGAAGCAACGCGCAGTCGCGCGCGCTGGAAGAGGCGCTGCTGAGCGAGCAGGTGCCGTACCGCGTGTATGGCGGCATGCGCTTCTTCGAACGGGCCGAAATCAAGGACGCGCTGGCCTACCTGCGCCTGCTGTCCAACCGCAACGATGACGCCGCCTTCGAGCGCGCGGTCAACACGCCCACCCGGGGCATCGGCGACCGCACGCTGGACGAAGTGCGCCGAGAGGCGCGCGCGCAGGGCATCTCGCTGTGGGAAGCAACGATGCTGGTCACCCAGGGCAACGCGCTGGCCGCGCGCGCGCGCAATGCGCTGGCCGGCTTCCTGGGGCTGGTCAACGAGCTGCAGGCGCAGACCGTGCACATGACCCTGGCCGAGCGCGTGGACCACGTGCTGGCCCGCTCGCAGCTGCGCGAGCACTGGAGCAAGGAAAGCCGCAATTCGCTGGATTCGGAATCGCGCACCGACAACCTCGACGAACTGGTCTCGGTCGCCTCGCGCTTCGTGCGCCGCGCCGACGACATCGAGGAAGTGGGCGAGGACATGGACGAGCTGGTCGCGTTCCTGGCCTATGCCGCGCTGGAGGCCGGTGAAGGCCAGGCGCAGGCCGGCGAGGACGGTGTGCAGTTGATGACCCTGCATTCGGCCAAGGGCCTGGAATTCCCGCTGGTGTTCCTGGCGGGCATGGAAGACGGCCTGTTCCCCAGCGCACGTTCGCTGGAAGAAAGCGGGCGGCTGGAGGAAGAGCGCCGCCTGGCCTACGTCGGCATCACCCGCGCGCGCCAGAAGCTGGTGCTGAGCTACGCCGAATCGCGCCGCATCCACGGCCAGGACAACTACAGCCTGCCGTCGCGCTTCCTGCGCGAGATTCCGCGCGAGCTGCTGCACGAAGTGCGCCCGAAGGTGCAGGTCTCGCGGCCGGCCTCGATGGGCGCCAGCCGGGTGATGGGCCATGCCTCGATCGAGGCGCCGCCAGTCAAGCTCGGCGCGCTGGTCACCCATCCCAAGTTCGGCGAAGGCATGGTGACCGACTATGAAGGCAGCGGCGCGCACGCCCGCGTGCAGGTCGAGTTTGCGGATGCCGGCAGCAAGTGGCTGGTGATGGCCTACGCCAACCTGACGGTGATCTGATCACCGTTCAGGGGCCGGATCCCTCCCGCAGGGAGGGCTCTGACCCCATCGCGGAATGCACGTGGTTGGGGCCGGAGCCTTTTCCGTTGGAAAAGGGATCCGGCCCCGATTAGGCTGCGCGCATGACCCGCAACGTGCTCTTCCTCTGCAGCCAGAACCGCCTGCGCAGCCCCACCGCCGAGCAGGTATTCGCCGATTGGCCGGGCATCGAGACTGCCTCGGCCGGGTTGCTGGCCGATGCCGAGGAAGTGCTCAGCCCCGAGCTGCTGCAGTGGGCCGATATCGTGTTCGTGATGGAGCGCGCCCACCGCAACCGGCTGTCCAGCCGCTACAAGGCATGGCTGAACGGCAAGCGGGTGATCTGCCTGGATATCCCGGACGACTACGATTACATGGACCCGGTGCTGGTGGAGCTGCTGAAGCGCAAGGTCACGCCGTTCCTGCGTTGACGGGCTGTTATAGAGCCGAGCCGATGCTCGGCGGCGTCTGGCGCGAAAAGCAGCCGAGCATCGGCCCGGCTCTACAATAGGCGGCACTTCTTCCAGGAACGCCCCCATGACCGAACCCACGCTGCACGTCACCGTGACGTTGAATGCCAAGCTGCAACCCGAACATCGCCATGAACTGTTCGAGGATCCGCTTGACGCGTTGCTGCAGGCGGCCCAGGTGGGCGAGCTGACGGGCGGCGGCACTGCGATGTCCGATCTGGGTGAGGTCGAATACGGCGACATCGAAGTGGCGCTGGTCGATGCGGGTGGCGTACCGAAGCTGATCGACCTGCTGGAGCAGTTGGGTGCACCGAAGGGCTCGAAGATCCACGGCGCCGGCGAGGCCGACCGCAGCTTCGGCGTGACCGAGGGCCTGGGCATCTACCTGGACGGCCTGAACCTGCCGGACGACGTCTACGAGCAGTGCGATTCCAACCACGTGTTCGAGCAGCTGTCGGAGAGCATCGACGGCCTGGGCGAGATCTGCAGCTGGTGGCAGGGCCCGACCGAGACCGCGCTGTACATGTACGGCCAATCGTTCGAGGCGATGCGCGATGCGATCGCCGAATTCGTGGCCAGCTACCCGCTGTGTCAGAACGCGCGCATCGTGCAGATCGCCTGAGCGACGTTGTCGTAGAGCCGAGCCCATGCTCGGCTGCCTTTCCCGCCAGAAGCAGCCGAGCACGGGCTCGGCTCTACAGAGAAGGGCGGGCCGGGCCTGTCCCCCGGACCACGTGACGATGCGCACAGGCCGCTGCGCGACGCCGGATTGATCCTGCTCAAGGCGCCGCCTCCACATCCGGTGTGCAATGGTGTCGTTCCCATCTGGCAGACCGCCACGGAGCCCCACCATGTACAAGCGCATCCTGATTGCCACCGACGGGTCCGAGCTGGCCGACAAGGGCCTGGCGAAGGGCCTGGAGCTGGCCAAGGACCTCAACGCCGAGGTCGATATCGTCACTGTTTCCGAGCCGTGGGCGGTCGGCATGTACGACGCCATGGGCTGGAGCGTGGGCTACATGAACAGCCCCGAGTACAAGGCCGACCGCGAGGAAGGGGCGCAGAAGGTGCTGCAGCCGGCGCTGGCCAAGGCCGCCGAGCAGGGCATCACCGCCAACCCGGTACACGTGCTGGACCGCTACGCGGCCGACGGCATCATCGAGACCGCCGGCGAGCGCAACAGCGACCTGATCGTGATGACCTCGCACGGCCGCCGTGGCGTGACCCGTGTACTGCTGGGCAGCCAGACCGCAGAAGTGCTGGCGCGCAGCACGCTGCCGGTGCTGGTCATCCGCTGATCCATACCCGCTGATTCAAGCGTTCCCGGGGAGGGGACCCGACGCCGGCCGCAGGATGCGCGCCGGCGTTGTTTTTTGTGGGGGATCGGGGGCGGATCCACGCATGGCGTGGATCTACTGATAGGCGGTCACCCACGCATGGCGTGGACCCACGTTCGTTGTCCCGGTAGATCCACGCCATGCGTGGATGGGCCGTGCCAATCACCCTGAGGGGGTCAGAGCCCTTTCCTGTGGAAAGGGATCCGGCCCCGGTCACAACCCCGGTCACCTCACCAGCTGTACAGCTTCCAGTAGACCGGCGACACGCCGTCCTTGTCGTTGTCCATGCGGCCGTCGCCGTTCTTGTCGTACATGTAGAACGGGGCACCGCGCGACGGGGTCACCTTGACCATGCGCAGCTGGCCGGACACACGGTATTCCTCGATGGTGTCACCGTTGTCCATGGTGCGCTTGGATACATCCGCGCCCTTGACGTCCACCGGGGGAGCACCCGCGCCACCCATGCTGGCGCAGCCAGCGAGCAGGAGCAGGGAAGCCAGCATCAGGGTCTTCATCGGCGGGGGCCTTTGCCTGGAAAGAGCCCTGATTATGCCCCATCGCGGTGTGCGCGCCGTGTCGCCGCGGTGCAGGCACGGGCGCGTAGAATCGGCCCATGAGCAGATTAGTCCTGATCGACGGGTCCAGTTACCTGTACCGCGCGTTCCACGCGCTGCCGCCCCTGTCCAATGCACAGGGTGAACCCACCGGCGCGCTGTTCGGCGTGGTCAACATGCTGCGTTCGACGCTGAAGGAGCGCCCGGCCTACGTCGCGTTCGTGGTCGACGCGCCGGGCAAGACCTTCCGTGACGACCTGTACGACCAGTACAAGGCCAACCGCCCGCCGATGCCCGATGAGCTGCGCAGCCAGGTCGAGCCGATGTGCCGCATCGTCGAAGCGCTGGGCATCAGCATCCTGCGCGTCCCCGGCGTGGAAGCCGATGATGTGATCGGCACGCTGGCCCTTCAGGGCCTGGCGCAGGACCTGAAGGTGACCATTTCCACCGGCGACAAGGACTTCGCCCAGCTGGTGCGCCCGGGCATCGAGCTGGTCAACACCATGACCGGCAGCCGCATGGATTCGGACGCGGCGGTGATGGAGAAGTTCGGCGTGCGCGCCGACCAGATCATCGACCTGCTGGCGCTGATGGGCGACGCGGTCGACAACGTGCCGGGCGTGGAGAAGTGCGGGCCGAAGACCGCCGCCAAGTGGCTGGCCGAGTACCAGCACCTGGACGGCGTGATGGCAGCCGCGCCGGCCATGAAGGGCAAGATCGGCGAGAACCTGCGCGCCGCGCTGGAGCGGCTGCCGCTGAACCGCGAGCTGGTGACCATCCGTACCGACGTGCAGCTGGACGCCAGCCCGACCACGCTGGCCCTGCGCGAGCAGGATGTGCCGGAGCTGACCGAGCTGTATACGCGCTATGGCTTCACCCAGGCGCTGAAGGAGCTGGGAGCGCCGGTGCCGGCACCGGTGGCCGCCAGCGAGGCGACCCCGAGCCTGCGCGGCACTGCGGCCGGCTTCGCGCGTGGCAGCGTCGAGGCGCCCGCCGCCGGCACGCTGGATCCGGCACTGTCCGCGCCGGGTGAATACGAGACCGTGCTGACCGCCGAGCAGCTGCAGGCCTGGGTCGAACGCCTGCAGCAGGCCGACCTGATCAGCTTCGATACCGAGACCGACGCGCTGGACGCGATGCGCGCGCGCCTGGTGGGCATCAGCCTGGCCGTCGAGCCGGGCAGGGCGGCGTACATTCCGGTCGGCCACGATTACCCGGGTGCGCCGGCCCAGCTGCCGATGCAGCAGGTGCTGGACGCACTGCGCCCGGCGCTGCAGGACCCGGCGAAGAAGAAGCTGGGCCAGCACGGCAAGTACGACCTGCATGTGCTGCGCCGCCACGGCGTGGCGGTGCAGGGCTACCACGATGACACCATGCTCGAGAGCTTCGTGCTCAATTCCACCGCCACCCGCCACGACATGGATTCGCTGGCCCTGCGTTACCTGGGCTACAGCACCATCAAGTTCGAGGACGTGGCCGGCAAGGGCGCCAAGCAGATCCCGTTCTCGCAGGTAGGCATCGACGAAGCCAGCCGCTATGCGGCCGAAGACGCCGACATCACCCTGCGCCTGCACCACGCGTTGCAGCCGCAGCTGCTGGCGGAGCCGGCGCTGGACAGCGTGTACCGCAACATCGAGATGCCGCTGGTGCCGGTGCTGGCCAGCATTGAAGCCAATGGCGTGCGGATCGACACCGACGAACTTCGCCGGCAGAGCCAGGACCTGTCCTCGCGCATGCTGGCCGCGCAGCAGAAGGCCACCGAGCTGGCCGGGCGCAGCTTCAACCTGGATTCGCCCAAGCAGCTGCAGGCGGTGCTGTTCGACGAGCTGAAGCTGCCGGCGGTGGTGAAGACCCCGAAGGGCCAGCCCAGCACCAATGAAGAGGCGCTGGAGGCGATTGCCGACCAGCATGAGCTGCCGCGGGTGATCCTCGACTACCGCGGGCTGGCCAAGCTGCGCAGCACCTACACCGACAAGCTGCCGGAGATGGTCAACCCGGACACCGGCCGGGTGCATACCAGCTACCACCAGTCCGGTGCCGCCACCGGCCGCCTGTCCTCCTCGGACCCGAACCTGCAGAACATCCCGATCCGCACCGAGGACGGCCGCCGCATCCGCCGCGCGTTCGTGGCGCCGGAAGGCTTCCAGCTGCTGGCGGCCGACTATTCGCAGATCGAGCTGCGGATCATGGCCCACCTGTCCGAGGATCCGGGCCTGGTGCGCGCCTTCGAGCAGGGCGCCGACGTGCACCGTGCCACCGCCGCCGAGGTGTTCGGGCGCACGCTGGAGGAGGTGACCCCGAACGAGCGCCGCGCCGCCAAGGCGATCAACTTCGGCCTGATGTATGGCATGAGCGCGTTCGGCCTGGCCCGCAATCTGGGCATCGACCGTGGCCAGGCGCAGGACTACGTGGCCCTGTACTTCAGCCGCTACCCCGGCGTGCGCGACTTCATGGAGCGGATGCGCCAGCAGGCCCGTGACCAGGGCTACGTGGAAACCCTGTTCGGCCGCCGCCTGTACCTGAACGACATTCATGCCCGCAACCAGGGCCTGCGCGCCGGTGCCGAGCGCGCGGCGATCAACGCGCCGATGCAGGGCACCGCCGCCGACATCATCAAGCGCGCGATGGTGGATGTGGACCAGTGGCTGCGCGACAGCGGGGCACCGGCACGGATGATCCTGCAGGTGCACGATGAACTGGTGTTCGAAACCGAAAGCAGTTTCGTTGAAGACTTGCGTTTGCAGGTGGTGGAGCGCATGTCGCAAGCGGCCAAACTGCGAGTGCCGCTGGTGGTCGACACGGGCGTCGGCAACAACTGGGACGAAGCACACTGACGGTGTTTCAGGCCGAAAACGACGTGAATTTGTTCATGAGTCGGGTGTTTCTGACTCGACCATGAATGTTGCCCCGATTGAAATTCATTAAATGGGGCCCCTTCACGAACTGTTAGTGTTCGGAGTGCTTCTATAACTCCCGACAGGCGCAATGCCTGTTGTGGATCTCTCCCATCCCCTGGAGCAGATCTCGGAACGGGGACTCCTCCCCAAGTGCCCGTTCCCCGGCCCCGTTGACCTCCCCCTGGTCAGCGGGGCTTTTTATTTGTGCCGCCGGAACCTCGGATGGGGTCAGATCCCTTTGCCCGTCGGGCAAAGGGATCTGACCCCAGGTGCTAGGCTGGGCCACCGCTCCGCAGGGGAAGACGATGCCCGATCTGTTCGCACTGGCGATGCCGTGGTGGGAATTCATCCTGCGCGCGGTGGTGGTCTATGTGGTGGTGCTGGGCATGGTCCGGCTGGGCGGCAAGCGGGCTCTGGGGCAGATCACGCCCTTCGACGTGCTGCTGATCGTGCTGCTGGGCAACGCGGTGCAGAACGCGCTGCTGGGCACCGACACCTCGCTGGGCGGTGGCCTGCTGCTGGCGGCCACCCTGATCGTGCTGAACTATGGGGTGGGCTGGTTGACCACCCGCAATCGGCGCATGGAGCGGATGATCGAAGGAGAGCCCACCGTGATCGCGCGTGATGGCCGGCTGTTGGAGGGCGTTCTCCGCCGCGAACTGATCAGCCGTGCAGATTTCGACGCCGCGCTGCGCCAGCAGGGCGGGCTGCAGATTGAAGATGTGCAGATTGCCCTGCTGGAGACGACAGGGCACATCACCATCATTGCCAGGAAGAGCGCCTGACCTTGTAGAGCCCTTGCTCGGCTGCCTTGCGCCCGGAGCCAGGCATGCGCCCGGCTCAACAGGTGCCTGGCCTCAGGGAGCGGCTTCGGCCTTCAGCGCCGGCCAGTTGCGCGTCGCGTCCACATCGCAGGCGACGTGGGTGCCCTTGCCCTCCTTCGCACAGGTCGCAGCCATGGCCTGCGGAATCTTCGGATCCGCGGTATGCGCATACACCGCGGCCATTGCCAGGCAACCTTCGCGCACACCCGCGCTGCACAGCGTCTGGAAGTAGGGCAGCGATGCGGCCCATTGTTCGTTGTTGAACAGTGCCTCGCCGGCAACCTTGCAGCCCAGCAGCTTGCCATCGGTGCAGCAGGCCTTGGCGCCGTCCTTGCGGTCCAGGGTCGGGCAGTCCAGCGGCAGGGGGATCTCCACGAAGGCCACCGGCGGTGCGCAGCTGGCATTGCCTGAGCCCGGCTTGCGCTCGTAGTACGCGAAGCGGTTGCCGCCGTCGACGCTGGCCAGGTTTCCGTTCTTCAGCGGCTGCAGTACGAAGTCGCTGCCGACGTCGCGATGGATGAGGATGCGGCCGTCCTGCAGGCTCGCGCGCAGGCGCTGGTCGCGGCCCCCGGCTTCCACCAGGCCACCCTCGAGGAAGCGCAGCTGCGAGAGCACGCCGTACTCCGCTTCATAGCTCCCACAGGGCAGCGCGGAAGCCGGCACCGGGGCCAGTGCAGCGGCCGGTACCGAGGCCAGTCGGGCTAGCGCTTCAGCGCGGCCGCAGGCCACGCCCTCCGCGCGCTGGGCGCACGACAGCTGCAGCGCCTCGTGGGCCTGCGGCAGGCGCCCACCACTCCACAGCGCCTCGGCAACGTCGGCGCAGAACGTCTCGCCGTGCTGCTGCCGGCACAGTACGGCCAGCTCATCGAGCTGCGCGGATGGCAACGCAGGGTGGACCGAATGCTGCAGGCCGAGCACGGCCTTGCCCATCATCTCCGCGCCGATCACCTCGGCGATCGCCCTGCAGCCCTCGGCATTGAAGGAGGCGGAATCCTCCTTGCAGATCTCAGGCATCGGCGGCTCGGTACGTGCAGGCGCCGGGGCGGCCTCCTTGGCCTGCCGCTGGTAAGTCTCCAGCAGCCGCATGCAGGCCGCGCCCACGCCTTCGGCGCACCAGGCATGCAGCTTCAGCGGTTCGGCCTCCGGCAACGCCTCCAGGCACTCGGAGGTGTTCATCACGCAGCCGCCCTCGATGGGTTCCGGCATCGTCGTGCACGCGGCGGAACGCTCACGGGTGAACTCGCGATAGGGCGTGCTGATCGTGCGGTCGTTGTCCGAGAAGTACCAGTTTTCCAGTTGGCCCGTGGACAGGTTGCCGGTGCCGAGCACGTCCTCCTGGCGGGCGATGCGCAGTTGCTCGGTGGCCTGGTAGGGACCGGACAGGAAACCGTGGCCTTCGCTCTCGATGGTCAGCGTGGTGTTGCCGCTGCTGTCCTTGTAGGTGCCGCAGGCCATCGATTGCGCCGCGGCCGGCAGGCTGGCCGAGGCCAGCGCGAGCACCAGCAGGGCACGCCAGCCCGCGGCGCGGGGGCGGAAGGGAACAGCAACAGGCATGGGGTCATCCTTGAAGGAGGCAGAGCAGGGCCTGTCCGGTGCAGGGCGCACCACAGGCGCGAGAAGGCGCCACGCGTCAGGCGCGGCGCCGGAAGATCAGAGCCAGTCGCGTGGCACCAGGTAGTCGGCCAGGCGCGATTCGGCACTGCCGGGTTCAGGCGAGAAGCCGTACTCCCAGCGCACCCGCGGCGGCAGGCTCATCAGGATGCTTTCGCTGCGGCCGCCGCTCTGCAGCCCGAACAGGGTACCGCGGTCATAGACCAGGTTGAATTCCACGTAGCGGCCGCGGCGGTACAGCTGGAACTCGCGTTCGCGCTCGCCATAGAGGGCGTCCTTGCGCTGCTGCACGATCGGCAGGTACGCATCAAGGAAGCCATCGCCGACCGCACGCAGATAAGCGAAATCGCGCTCGAAGTCGCCGTGCAGGTCATCGAAGAACAGGCCGCCGACGCCGCGCGTTTCATTGCGGTGGCGCAGGAAGAAGTACTCGTCGCACCAGCGCTTGTGCGCGGCATAGCGTTCTTCGCCGAACGGCGTGCACAGGTCGCGTGCGACCCGGTGCCAATGCTGCACGTCCTCGTCGAACGGGTAGAACGGGGTCAGGTCGAAGCCGCCGCCGAACCAGCTGGCCACCACTTCGCCGTCGCGCTGCGCCTGGAAGAAGCGCACGTTGGCATGGGTGGTCGGCACGTAGGGATTGAGCGGGTGGAACACCAGCGACACGCCGGTGGCGCGCCAGGAGGCGCCGGCCAGTTCCGGGCGGTTGGCCGAGGCCGACGGCGGCAGGCGGCTGCCGGCCACGTCGGAGAAGCCGATGCCGGCCTGTTCGAACACCGCGCCGTCGCGCAGCACGCGGGTACGCCCGCCACCGCCCTCGGCACGCTGCCACAGGTCTTCCTGGAAGCGGGCCCGGCCATCGACGGCCTCGATCGCCGCACAGATGCGGTCCTGCAGCTCGGTGAGGTAGGCGCGCACGCGCTCGAATTCGTTCATGGCGCTACTTTACCGCAGGGCCCGGGCAACGCTGCGGACAGGCGCTGGCAGGCTCAGCGCTTGCGGTTGGAAGCACGCGGCGCCGGAGTGTCGCCCGCGGCGGCACCGTCCACCGCCTCCTGCAGGACGCGACCCAGCTCCAGGGCGCTCCAGTTTCCGGTGTCCAGCACGTCGCAGGCGACGTGGCGCCCGCTGCGGTCGGCAGTGCACAGCCGCTCCAGCGTCGCGTGGGCATCCACGTCGCCGCTGTGACCCTGCGCCGCGACCAGGTTCTCGCAGCCCTCGCGGACACCGGCACGGCACACGGTGGCGTAGTGCTCTGCGGCCTGTCGCCACTGGCCGGACAGGGCAAGGCGGTTGCCGAGGATGTTGCAGCCCTGCAGCTTGCCCTCCGCGCAGCACGCTTCGGCACCGCCGCTGGCCAGTGCCTGCGGGCAGTCCCGTGGCAGCGGCAGCACCGTGTAGTGTTTCGGCGGGTTGCAGGTGCTCGCGCCCTCGCCGGTCGGCACGAATACCTGGAAGCGGGTCCACGTGTCCAGGCCCAGCAGCTGCCCCCCGGGCAACGGGCGCAGCACGAAGTCACCGCCCTTGTCGTGGCGGATGCGGATGTCGCCGTCTTCGACACGGGCACGCAGCTGGCTGTCCCAGCCGATGCCGACCCGTCCCGCATCGCCGAAGTCCAGCGTGTCCATCAGGCCACCCTCGGCGTGGAAGTTGCCACAGGGCAGTGCCGTTGCCGGCTGCGGCCGCAACGAGGTGCCCAGCGCCTGCAACGCAGGCAGGCGCTCACAGGCGGCGCTGTCATTGCCGGGTGCGCACGCTACGGCCAGTGCCTGCACCGCCTGCAAGTGATCTCCGGACTCCCACGAGAGCTCGGCCACGCGGCTGCAGAAGCCGCCATGGCTGACCTGCTGGCACAACTGCAACAGCTGCTGGCGCTGCACGGCTGGCATCACCACCGGCGTGGATGGTGACAGCACGGAGCTCACGGCTTCGACCATCGCCGCGCCCATCGCGGCCTTGACGATCTGCTCCTGCAGCGCCGGATCCGCTTCCAGCGCCGCTGCACAGGCCGGTGTTTCGTTGCTGAAGCCGCCATCCCGGCACGGCGCAGGCAGTGCGATGCCGGCCAGTGCGGTATCGAGGATGGCCTGTTGTTGCGCCTCATCCGGCGTGGCCGGCGCCCTGGCCTCGTCATGCCAGCGATCGGCCAGCTGCAGGCACATGCCCGGCACGCCTTCCCGGCACGCCGCTTCCAGCGCGGTCGGGGTCGCCTCGTGGCGGTTGTCCAGGCAGGCCGCCGCATCGGCCAGGCAGCTGCCCGCAGCAGGCGTGGCGGCTGCGGCGCACTGTGCAGGCGCCTGCAGGTTGTAGATCGTGCCGTCCACCTCGAGCGTGCGGCCACGGTCGCGCACCTGCAGCGCGCTGGGCAGGCCGTATTCCAGATTGACCAGTTGCAGCTTCCCTTCGATCTGCTGGAACGCGACCGGCGTGGGTGCGCTGCCGAAGTGCTTCTGCTCGCCACGGTTGGATGAGCTGACGCGCAGCGTGCTGCTGCCTTCGTCGGCCTTGAACAGGCCACATTGCGGCGACTGTGCGGCGGCGGCTACCGGCGCGGCGAGCAGCAACGCCCACGCCATCCAGTGGCGGTACGGCGTGAGTGAGCGCATTGTGCGCATGTGGTCTCCTTGACGATCAAAGGAAGAACGCCGGGCGGTGCCGGGGACCCGCGCCACGCCGGGTGGGAGTCAGCGGAAGCGCGAGCGCACATCCGGTCGCAGCAGGCGCCACGCCAGCCAGCCCTGCAGGCCGAGAAGCACGAACGACATGCCGACCACGGTCAGCGTGATCAGCCAGCGTTTCAGCTGCAGCTCCTGCAGCAGGGCCGGGTCATCGGCCAGCAGCGGAATGAAGTCGCCCATGAACAGGTCCAGCCACCAGGCGGCCGCGAAGTTGGTCAAGCCACTCAGCAGCAGCAGTACCACGAAGCTCCACAGGCCCCAGCGACGTTCACGCAGCAGGCCCCAGCTGGACACGGTCGAGGCCAGGCACAACAGCGCGACGACCATCGATGCGGCGACCGGGTGCGCCAGCAGCCAGATCAGGCTGTTCAGCTGCTGGTGCTGCACTTCGCTTTCCACCAGGCGCCACAGCGCGAGGTTGTGCAGCGGCCACAGCACCAGTCCCTGCAGCACGAAGTAGACCGTCAGCAGCAGTGACAGCCAGAACGAGGCCTGTGCCACCGGGCGCACCCAGGCGTGATAGGCCGGGGACGGCGGCGAGGGGATCGACGGGATCGACATTGACATCCGATGTCCTTGCAGTCGGCGCCCGCCTGCTCAGCGGGCCGTCACCCGGGTGGCGACCGCCGGCAGGATATGGTGTTCGCTCAAGGGTGCCAAGGGCAGGCCATGCGGCGGCTGCAGCGGCACCCAGGCCAGTTCGGCGATCTCGGCGCGCGCCTGCGGCGTGCCGTGCACCTGCACCCACCACGCCTGGGCCTGCACGCGATGGCCGGGCTCGTTCACCGCCCAGTCCTCGAACGTGCCCAGCGCGATGGCGGCATCGGCGCACAGTTGTACGCCCAGCTCTTCGTCCAGCTCGCGGGCCAGCGCCTGCAGCGGTGCTTCGCCGGGTTCGGGCTTGCCACCGGGCTGGATGAAGCGGCGGGCACCGTGCTTGCGCACCAGCAGCGCCCGGCCGCGGTCATCCAGGATGACCGCGGCCACGATCCGGATCGTGGCCGCGGTGTTGCTCACTTCAGGTTCTGCTCGAACAGCTTGAGGATGCGCTTGTACTGGTCCAGCCAGGAATCGGCGCGCACGTAGCCGTGGCGTTCCAGCGGGTACGGTGCGATCGACCAGTTGTCCTTGTGCAGCTCGATCAGGCGCTGGGTCAGGTTCACCGAATCCTGGAAGAACACGTTGTCATCCATCATGCCGTGGGCGATCAGCAGGTTGTCCTGCAGGTTCTGCGCGTACTCGATCGGCGAGGACACGCGGTACGCCTCCGGGTCGATGTCCGGCGTGTTGAGGATGTTGCTGGTGTAGCCGTGGTTGTAGTTGTGCCAGTCGACCACCGGGCGCAGCGCGGCGCCGGCCTTGAAGGTGCCCGGCGCACGGAACAGCGCCATGAAGGTCATGAAACCGCCGTAGGAGCCACCGTAGATACCGGCGTGGTCACGGTCGCCCTGCTGGGTGTCGACCAGCCAGTCCAGGCCGTCCTTGTAGTCCTCCAGTTCCGGGTGGCCCATGTTGCGGTAGATCGCCGTGCGCCAGTCGCGGCCGTAGCCCTCGCTGCCGCGGTAGTCCATGTCCAGCACGATGTAGCCCTTCTGCACCAGCAGGTTGTGGAACATCTGCTCGCGGAAGTAGGCCGGGTAGCGCTGGTGCACGTTCTGCAGGTAGCCGGCGCCATGCACGAACATCACGATCGGGTACTTCTTCCCCGGTTCCTTGTTCTCCGGCTCGTAGTACTTGGCCCAGACCACGCCGGCACCATGCTTGGACGGTACCGCGACCAGCTTCGGCTGGATCCACTGCCGTGCCTTGTAGTCGGCGGTGCGGGTGTCGGTCAGCACGCGTGCCTGGCCACCGGCACTGGGCAACACCGCCAGCTGCGGCGGCAGGTAGGCACCGGAGTAACGCACCAGCAGCTGCTGGCCGTCCGGCGACAGCGAGAAATCCTCCACGCCGTTGAGGCTGGTCAGCTCGCGCACCTGGCGGCTGCCGGTGTCGACCGCGCAGACTTCGTAGTCATGCGGCGCCTGCTGGTTGCACAGGAAGTAGAAGCCCTTGCCATCGGCCGACGGCACCGGCGCCGAGGTTTCCCACTTGCCGCTGGTCAGCGCCTGCGGCTTGGCGGTGCCGGCCTGGGTGTACAGGTGCGAGAAGCCCGATTCCTCGGACAGCAGCCACAGCGTGCGGCCATCGGCCATCCAGCCGAAATCGTTGAAGCCCCAGTTGATCCAGGCGTTGTCGGTCAGGCGGTGGCGGTTCTGCACGCGGCCGTCGGCGGCATTGACGCTGATGATCCAGCGGTCCTTGTTGTCGTTGGCACGCAGCATCACGGCGGCCTGCTGGCCATCGGCGCTCCAGCGGATGCCGCCGCCCATGAAGTCGCTCATCACCTGCACGCTGCGCTCGCCCTTCAGCGCGTCCTTGCCGGCCTTGCGGCGCAGTTCGGCCAGCGGGTCGGTGCTGATGCCCGGCAGGCTGGCCAGCGAAAGCTTTTCGGCCTTGCCGGTGCGCACGTCCACGTACCACAGGGTGTGCGGTTCGAAGCCGTTGCGGCCGACGCGGGTGCGGGTGTCCTCGGTTTCCTCGTAGCCCGATTCGGTCACGTACAGCGGCATCTTGCTGGTGCGGCCGTCGTCGAAGTCCTTCGGCTTGGTCACCACGATCAGGTGGGTCAGGTCCGGCGACAGCACGCTGTCACCGATCTCGACGTCGGCACCCAGGTAGACCGGGCCCGGTGCGCGGGTCGGGTCGGCCTGGCGCCAGCGCTGGTCCTGGTCCTTCAATGCCTCGCGCTGCTCGCGGTCGCGGCGCAGGGTTTCCAGCGTGCGCAGCTGCTGGTCGCGCAGCACGTCGGCCTTCGGCGGCGTGCGCGGGTCCTTCTCGGCCTTCAGGCTGGCCACCTGCTGCACGCCGCTGGCGGCGGTCCAGTGGAACCAGTTCTGGCCGACGCGCCAGATCACGCCGTTGTCGGCGGCAAAGTTCACGTTGCCCGCGCGCTCGTTGCTGCGGGTGAGCTGGGTCAGCGCGCCGCTGCGCAGGTCGCGCACGAACACATCGCCATTGCGCACGAAGGCGCTGCGGCTGCGGCTGCGGTCGTAGACCGGCTCGGCCACGTCCAGGGTGCCGCGCTGGTCATCAGCCACCTGCGCGGCCACGCCGCCGGCCACCGGCTGGCGGAAGGTATCGCGTACCGGGCTGCCGTTGCGCTTGAGCTGATACTCCACCTGCTGGCTGTTCCACGACCACCAGGCCTTTTCGACCGGCGGACCGATCCAGTCCGGGTCGGCCATCGCCTGTTCAATGGTGATCGGCGTCGGCGCGGCATGCGCGGCCGGTGCGGCCAGCACGGCCGACAGCAGGAGGGACAGGGGCAGCACTCGGGACATGGGCGGACGGCACCAGAAGAGGAAACCGGGCAAGCGTAGCAGCCGCAAGGGCCGGGGGCAGGGGCCACAGGTCATGGCAGCGGGATTGGCAAAGTAGTGCAACCGCTGGCCGGCCTCGCGCATCCATTCTCCTGAACCCGCATCATCCACCGAACAGGAGCCCGACCATGCAGGAACTGATCCCGATCACCCTCTTCATCTGCATCGCCTACGCGATCCACGCCGTTGCCGATGCGCGCGCGCGCAGCAAGCTGGTGGCCCCGCACGTGCCGGAGGAAGTGATCCGCTCGCTGGCCGTGCTGGAAGAAGAGCGCCGCCGCCAGGGCGCGCTTCGCTGGGGCATCAGCCTGGTCTGCCTGGCCATGGCCATGGCCCTGCTGGAAGCCATCGGTGCCCGTGACCTGACCTTTGGCGCCGCCGCCGCGCTGGTCGGCAGTGCCGGCCTGGGC
Organism: Stenotrophomonas sp. YJH_SMC_10; assembly: GCF_059371555.1. Taxonomy (NCBI): domain Bacteria; kingdom Pseudomonadati; phylum Pseudomonadota; class Gammaproteobacteria; order Lysobacterales; family Lysobacteraceae; genus Stenotrophomonas; species Stenotrophomonas sp. YJH_SMC_10. Next base: position 74,393 of record NZ_JCAFUS010000007.1, read on the forward strand.
CAGCTGCTGGCCTGGCACTTCACCCGTCCCGCCGCACGCAAGGGCTGAGCCAGGACATGCCACGGGCACAGGGGGCGCCCCGCGCATGAGCCTGCTCGGCGAAGCGCTGTCGGCACTGCGGGGCCGTCGCCGCGAGGATACGGCGGCGACGGCGGCACCCGCCGAACCATTGGACGCGGACCAGGCCCTGGTGCGGGCCATCATCGATGGCTCGCAGGCGGCCTTCGCGCAGCTGGTGGAGACCCACCAGCGCACCTGCGCGCATGTGATCGGACGCATGGTGGGCGACCGCGACCAGGTCGCCGACCTGCTGCAGGAAACCTTCCTTGCGGTGTTCCGCCAGCTGCACCGGTTTCGTTTTGAATCCTCGCTGCGCACCTGGGTTTCCCGGGTCGCCTACACCACTGCATTGCAGCATCTGCGCCGGCGGCGGCTGGAGGCGCAATGGATGGTGGCGGTGGAGGTGCCGGAGGAACTGGGGATCGGCGATGAAGGCCCCGGGCCCGCCGAGTTGAGCGAGGCCCTGCAGGCCGGGCGCCAGCTTGGCGCGGCACTGGAACGGCTGAGCGCGCCGCAGCGCCTGATCGTCGGCCTGCATTACCTGGAGGATTTCGATCTGGCCGAGATCGAACAGGTGACCGGGCTGGCACGCGGTACCATCAAGAGCCACCTGCACCGCGCGCGCCAGGTCCTGAAGCAGGAACTGACGCGGCATGCCACCGCCGGAGAGCTGCTGTGAACCCACCGACCGACCCTCGCGATGCGGAAGTGCGCGCGCTGGCACAGGCGTTGCGTGAGCAGGCGCAGCAGGAAGCAACGCCGGATGTGAGCGAGGCGCTGCAGAAGCGCATTGCCGCTGAGTCACGCGACAGTGGTGTGGTCTATGTGGTGGTGCAGGTGCTGTTGTTTGGCGCGCTGTTGGCTGCAGCGGCCTGGTATTTCTGGCACTGAGGCACCCGCCGGGTGATGGGCCGCTCCAATCGCAGGGGGTAGATGCCGACCCTGGTCGGTGCCCGGGCGGGTGCCAACCAGGGTTGGCAGCGACCAGAGCGGTCAACCGGTAGCGCCGGGCCATGCCCGGCGGCCTTCACGCCGCCCTGCGACAAAGTGAAGCAGCGCGTCACCCGGTCGCATCCCACCTTAACGAAATCCTCCTAAAGTGGTCCGGTATCCCACCGGTCGCAGGCAGGAGGCGTCCCTTGGACGCGTTGTTGTTGTCCCGGATCCAGTTCGGATTCGTCATCAGTTTCCACGTGCTGTTTCCGGCCTTCACCATCGGCACGGCCAGCTGGCTGGCCTTCATCGAATGGCGCTGGCTGCGCACGAAGTTGCCCGTGTGGCGCGAGCTGTATTTCTTCTGGCAGAAGATCTTCGCGGTGTCGTTCGGCATGGGCGTGGTCAGCGGCATCGTCATGGCGTTCCAGTTCGGCACCAACTGGCCGCGGCTGAGCGAGGTGGCCGGTACGGTCATCGGCCCGCTGCTGACCTACGAGGTGCTGACCGCGTTCTTCCTGGAAGCCAGCTTCCTCGGCGTGATGATGTTCGGCTGGGGCCGCGTCTCGCCGCGCCTGCATTTCCTGTCCACCTGCATGGTCGCGCTGGGCACGCTGTTCTCCACGTTCTGGATCCTGTCGTCCAACAGCTGGCTGCATACGCCGGCTGGCTACGAGATGGTCAACGGCATCGTGCATCCGGTGGACTGGTGGCAGGTGGTGTTCAATCCCTCGTTCCCCTACCGCCTGGCGCATATGGCGCTGGGCTCGTTCATCACCACCTGTTTCGTGATCGGTGGCGTGGGTGCGTGGTACCTGCGCAGGGGCACGCACGTGGAAGCGGGCCGGCGCATGCTGATCGCCGCCGTTGCATTCGCCGCGCTGACCGTGCCGGTGCAGATCTTCGTCGGCGACATGCATGGCCTGAACACGCTCAAGCACCAGCCGATGAAGATCGCGGCGGTGGAAGCGCACTGGCATGAAACCCGGGAAGGCGAGGGCGTACCGCTGGTGGTGTTCGCGCTGCCCAACGAGAAGGAAGAGCGCAACGATTTCGAAGTGGCCATCCCGAAGCTGGGCAGCGTGATCCTGACCCACAGCCTGGACGGCACCTTCGACCCGCTGACCTCGGTACCGGCCAGCGAGCGGCCGCCGGTGACGCCGGTGTTCTTCGCCTTCCGCATCATGGTCGGGCTGGGCACGCTGATGCTGCTGCTGGCCTGGGTATCGGCGTTCCAGCTGTGGCGGAACAGGCTGCTGGATTCGCCGTGGCTGCTGCGCGGCTGGAACTGGATGCTGCCCAGCGGCTTCATCGCGCTGCTGTCCGGCTGGTTCGTCACCGAGATGGGCCGACAGCCATGGGTGGTGTATGGCCTGCTGCGCACCGCCGATGCGGTCGGCCCGCAGAGCGCGTGGATGACGGCGTTGTCGCTGGGCGTGTACGTGGTTGGCTATGCCTTCGTGTTCGGCTGGGGCATCTGGTACCTGGTGAAGATCCTGCGCCACGGGCCGCAGCCATATGCCGAGGGGCCGTCGCTGGACCATGGCAGCCACACCCCGGCACGCCCGCTGTCGGCGGCCGACGAACCGCTGGAGGAGCGCTGACATGGACCTGATGACCTGGCTGCCGGTGGCGTGGTTCGCGGTGATCGGCTTCGGCGTGCTGATGTACGTGGTGCTGGACGGCTTCGTGCTCGGCATCGGCATCCTGGCCCCGTTCGCCGAGGACGAGGAGCAGCTGGACCTGATGATGAACACCGCCGCGCCGATCTGGGACGGCAACGAGACCTGGCTGGTACTGGGCGGCGCCGGGCTGCTGGCGGCGTTCCCGAAGGCCTATGCGGTGCTGTTGTCGGCGTTGTACCTGCCGGTGCTGCTGCTGGTGGTGGCGCTGGTGTTCCGCGGCGTGGCGTTCGAGTTCCGCTTCAAGGCACACCGGTCGCGCCGGCTGTGGAGCGTGGCGTTCGGCCTCGGCTCGCTGCTGGCGACCTTTGCCCAGGGCGTGATCCTGGGCACCCTGGTGCAGGGCATCCCGCTGGTGGACGGTGCCTACCAGGGCGGCGCGTTCGCCTGGTTCAGCCCGTTCGCGATGCTGACCGGTGCTGCGCTGGTGGCCGGCTATGCGCTGCTGGGCAGCACCTGGCTGATCCTGAAGACCGAAGGGCGCGTACAGGCGCTGGCGCGGCAGATGACCCGCCCGCTGGTGGTGGCGGTGATCGCGGCGATGGGGCTGGTCAGCAGTTGGCTGCCGTTCCTCGATTCGCGGCTGATGGCACGCTGGTTCAGCGACGGCAACTTCTGGTGGCTCTCGCCGGTGCCGCTCCTGACCCTGGCGGTGGCCGCCGCGCTGTGGCGCAGCGCGACCCATCCGCGCCGCGACCTGCCACCGTTCCTGCTCAGCCTGGCCCTGTTCGTGCTCGGTTTCCTCGGCCTGGTACTGGGCATGTGGCCGTACCTGCTGCCGCCGTCGATGACCCTGTGGCAGGCCGCCGCGCCGGCCTCTTCGCTCGGCTTCACCCTGGTCGGGCTGGTCATTCTGCTGCCGGTCATCCTCGGCTATACGGCGTGGTCGTACCGGGTGTTCCGCGGCAAGGTGCACGCCGATACCGGCTACCACTGATGGATTGAAAGCGGGGCCCGCCGGTGCCGGGCCCCGTGTTGGGGAATGTGAAACCTGCACACCCCGGGCAGGACGTGCTAGCGTGCGCTCCTTTCCGGCAGCCAGGGGGGCAGCCGGCGACGTCCTGGACGGACGCACGGCTGCAGGAATGGGGGGCCGCCGCGCGTCGCCGTAATGGCTCGTGCCTATCGTTCTCCCATTGAAGCACCGTCGCTAAATGATCGAATTCTCCATCGTCGACTGGGCCGCCTGGGCGCCCGGCCTGAGCGAGCGTAGCCAGTGGTTGGGCTGGGCCGGTGCGCCATACCTGCCGCAGGGCGAAGACACGCCGGCGCTGGCCGAGATCCCGGCGATGCAGCGCCGCCGCATCGAGCGGCTGGGCCGGATGGCGATCCAGACCGCCTGCTGGTGCGAGGATGGGCAGGGCGCGGACAGCCAGGTCCCGTTGGTGTTCGCCAGCCGCCACGGCGACGTGGCCCGTTCGATGGACCTGCTGGGGGCGCTGGCCAGCGACCAGCCTTTGTCCCCGACCGGGTTCGGCCTGTCGGTGCACAACGCGATCGCTGCCCTGTACTCGATCGCCCGCGGCCACCGCGGCAACTACCTGGCGCTGGCCGCTGGACAGGCCACGGTCGAGGCCGCCTGCCTGGAGGCCGCCGGTCTGCTGGCCGATGGTGCGCGCGAGGTGCGGGTGGTCGTCTACGAGTCGCCCCTGCCCGAGATTTACGCGACGTTCGCTGACGAACCCGACCCGTTCTTTGCCTGGTGCTGGAGATTGACAGCACCGACAGCGGGTCAGCCGGTGCTCTCGCTGCAGTGGGACGCGGCGCCGGCCACGGCCGACACCGCCCCGGGCACGCTGCCGCACGCGCTGGACCTGCACCGCTTCCTGCTGTCCGGCGCGCCGGCGCTGGAACATGTGGCCCAGGGCCAGCGCTGGCGCTGGGGACGCCGTGGCTGAGGCGCTGCGCCGCCTCGATCACGCCTGGCGGGTGCTCGGCACCGGCCTGAGCTTTGCCGCGTTCGGCGTGGGCGGCCTGCTGCTGGGCGTGCTGGTGATGCCGGTGCTGCTGCTGATGCGCGACCCGGTGGTCCGCCGCCGCCGCGCCCGCCGCGTGGTCCAGGTCGCCTTTGCCAGCCACCTGCGCCTGATGCGTGCGCTGGGGGTGATGACCTACCAGATCGAGGGCGGTGAGCGCCTGCAGCGCGACGGCCTGCTGGTGCTGGCCAATCATCCGACCCTGATCGATGTGGTCTGCCTGATCTCGCTGCTGCCCAACGCCGACTGCGTGGTGAAGCGGGCCGTGGCCTGCAACCCGTTCATGCGCGGCCCGGTGCGGGCGGCCGGCTACATCGCCAACGACGACGGGGCGGGCCTGGTCGATGACTGCGTGGCCGCGGTGCATGCGGGCGGCACCCTGGTGATCTTCCCGGAGGGCACCCGCAGCGTGCCGGGCCAGCCGCCGCGGCTGCAGCGCGGGGCCGCCAACATCGCCGTCCGTGGCCGGCTGGACATCACCCCGGTGCGGATCACCTGCACCCCGCCCACGTTGACCAAGGGGCAGAAGTGGTATCGTGTACCCTCACGTCGCTTTCACGTTCGGCTGCAGATCGGCGAAGATATCCCGATCGCGCCCTTCCTGGCCGATGACGACTCGCCAAGGGGGGATGCCTTGGCAGCACGCCGCGTCACCGAGCACCTTTCTCGTTATTTCGACCTGTCTGGAGATCCGCCCCGTGCAAGCACTTGAGCACGAGATCAAGGAATTGATCATTTCCTCCCTTTCGCTGGAGGACATCACGCCGGAGGACATCGATCCGACCGCGCCGCTGTTCGTCGAGGGCCTCGGCCTGGATTCGATCGACGCGCTGGAGCTGGGCCTGGCACTGCAGAAGAAGTACGGTGTCAGCCTGTCGGCCGATTCGGAAGAAACCCGTCGCCATTTCTCCAGCGTGCGCGCGCTCGGCGAGTTCGTCGCCGCCCGCCAGTCGTAACGGCGCCAGGAATTGCCATGACCAAGAATGAACTGTTCGAACGCATCGTCAGCATCCTGACCGACAGCTTCGAGATCGACGCCGCCCGGATCACCCCCGAGGCGCGCCTGTATGACGACCTGGACATCGACAGCATCGATGCGGTCGACCTGATCGTGCAGCTCAAGCCCCTGCTCGGCCGCAACCTGCAGCCGGAAGCGTTCAAGGCCGTGCGCACCGTGCAGGACATCGTTGATGTCGTGCATGGACTGCTGCCGGACCAGGCAGCCGCCTGACCGCAGCGCCGGCGGCTTCGCCATGGCTCGCGCACGTACCGTCGTGGTGGCAGCGATCTCGCTCGCCTACCCGCTGCTGGTGTACCTGGCGATGGGCCGCTTCGAGCCGCGCTGGCTGTCGCTGCTGCTGTTCACCCTGGCGCTGCTGCGTGCGCTGACCACGCGCCAGCCATTGTGGTGGGCCGCCGCCGCCGGTGCTGGCCTGCTGGCCGTGCTGGCCACCGTGCTCAACCAGGCCCTGCCGCTGAAGCTGTACCCGGTGCTGGTCAATGCGGTGATGCTGGCGGTGTTCGGCACCAGCCTCCGCTTCGGGCCGCCGCTGGTGGAGCGCCTGGCGCGGCTTCAGGAGCCGGACCTGCCCCCGTTCGCGGTGGCCTATACCCGCCGCGTCACCCAGGTGTGGTGCGGCTTCTTCGTTCTCAACGGCAGCCTGGCCCTGCTGACCGCGCTGTACGCGTCGGACCGGGCCTGGATGCTCTACAACGGATTGTTGGCGTACGTCATGATGGGTGTGTTGTTCGCAGGGGAGTGGCTGGTGCGGCGGCGGGTGAAGGCGGCGCACGCGCATGGCTGAGTGGATTGCCCTGGACCGGCTGCTGATGGAGGCCCGGCCGCAGCGCAGCGTCGGCCTCTGCAATGGCGAGGTGATCGACCATGCCGGCTTCCGCCAGCGCGTGCTGGCCTGGCGCGCCGCCTTTGCGGCGGCCGAAGGCCGCGACTGGGCCCTGTACTTCGATGACGCCGTGGCCTTTGCCGCAGCGCTGTTCGGTGCCTGGCATGCCGGCAAGCGGGTGTTCCTGGCCGCCGACAACCTGCCGGCCACGCTGCAGGCGTTGCAGCCGCAGGTGAGCGGTTTCGCGGGTGATGTCTGTGCCGATTACCGCCCGCTGGCCGCACCGGATGCTGTGCTGGACGACGGGCTGCAGGCGCTGGACGAGCGCGCCTGCGAGCTGTGCGTGTTCACCTCCGGCAGCACCGGCCAGCCCAGTGCGATCGGCAAGCGGCTGGACCAGCTGGCGCGCGAGGTGGAGGCGCTGCAGGCCGCGTTCGGCGCGCAGATGGAGGGTGTGCAGGTCCATGGCACGGTCTCCCACCAGCACATCTACGGGCTGCTGTTCCGCGTGCTGTGGCCACTGGCCGCCGGCCGCCTGATCCATCCGCGCCGGTTCTTCCACGAAGACCTGGTCGGCGCGCTGGCCGGTACCGACACGGTGCTGGTGGCAACGCCGGCCCACCTCAAGCGCCTGCCCGAGCAGCTCGACTGGGCCAGCCTGCACGGCCGCCTGCGCGCGGTGTTCTCCTCCGGTGGCCCACTGCCGGAAGAAGCGGCACGACAGGTGCGGCAGTGGCTGGGCGTGGCCCCGACCGAGGTCTACGGCAGCAGCGAGACCGGCGGCATCGCCTGGCGCCGCTGGGACACCGACCTGCCGCCGTGGCAGCCGTTGCCGGGCGTGCAGTGGCGGATCGACGACGGCTGCCTGGCGGTGGCCTCGGCGCATCTGGACACCCCTGACTGGTGGCGCACCCAGGACCGTGTTGAAGCCCTGGCCGACGGCCGCTTCCGCCTGTTGGGCCGGGCCGACCGCATCGTCAAGATCGAGGAACGCCGGGTATCGCTGGATGCGCTGGAACGCGCGCTGCGCGAGGACGCCGAGGTGGATGACGCGCGTGTACTGGTCCTGCCGGGCCATCGCGAGCAGCTGGCCGCCGTGGTGGTGCCGGCCGACCCGGCGCTGCTGGAGGGCGGTGACGCTGCGCGGCGGGCGCTGGGCCAGCGCCTGGGCGCACGCCTGGCCAACGCGCATGACGCGGTGACCCGGCCGCGCCGCTGGCGGCTGGTGCAGGCGCTGCCGATCAATGCGCAGGGCAAGGTGACCCAGGCCGCGCTGGCGGCGCTGTTCCAGCCGTTGATGCCGGTGCCGGCGTGGGACCGCCGCGATGCCGCCAGCGCCACCCTGCGCATGACCCTGGACCCGGCGCTGCGGCCGTTCCAGGGCCACTTCCCACAGGCGGCAATCCTGCCCGGCGTGGCGCAGCTGGACTGGGCGGTGCGCTTCGCCCGGCAGGCGTTCGTGATGCCGGCCGCGTTCGTGCGCATGGATGCGGTGAAATTCCAGCATGTTGCCCGCCCCGGTGACGAGTTGACCCTGCAGCTGGACTGGGATGCCGCACGCAACGTGCTGGCCTTCCGCTACACCTCCAGCCACGGTGTGCATGCCAGCGGCAGGGTGGTTTTCGCTGATGCGGACTGATCCGGCCGTTGCCGGTGCCGCATTCGCGCCACTGGTGGTGATTCCCGTCTACGACCACGAGCACGCCATCGCGGCGGTGGTCGATGGCGTGCAGGCCGCGGGGCTGCCCTGCCTGCTGGTCGACGATGGTTCGCACGATAGGTGCGCGGCGGTGCTGCGCGCGCTGGCACAGCGCCAGGGCGTCGACCTGCTGCGCCTGGACATCAACCAGGGCAAGGGCGGGGCGATGCTGGCCGGTTTTGCCGAGGCCGGCGCGCGTGGCTACAGCCACGTGCTGCAGATCGATGCCGACGGCCAGCACGATACCGCTGACCTGCCACGCTTCATCGAAGCCGCGCGCGCCCATCCCGAGGCGGTGATCTGCGGCATTCCGGCTTACGACGCCAGTGTTCCCAAGGCGCGCCTGTATGGCCGCTACGCCACCCACATCTGGGTCTGGATCAACACGCTGTCGCTGCACCTGCGCGACACCATGTGCGGTTTCCGCGTGTATCCGCTGCCGCCGGTGCTGCGCCTGATCGGTGAAGAGACCATCGGCCGGCGCATGGATTTCGATACCGAAATAATGGTGCGCCTGTACTGGCGCCGGCTGCCGGTCGAGCACCTGGCCACGCGCGTGACCTATCCGTCCGATGGCGTGTCGCACTTCGATGTGTGGCGCGACAACGTGCGCATCAGCCGCATGCATACCCGCCTGTTCTTCGGCATGCTCTGGCGTGCGCCGCGCCTGCTGTGGCGCCGCCTGCGGGGGCAGCGCTGAGATGGCGGCCGCGCAGGGCGCCCCGCACTGGGCCGACATCGGCGAATCGACGTCGGTGGCCGGCGTGCTGTTCCTGTGCTGGGTGCACCGCTGGTTCGGGCGCTGGCCGTTCCGCCTGTGCGTGTGGCCAGTGGTGGCCTGCCATTGGCTGGGCAACCGTGTAGGGCGCCAGGCCTCGATGCAGTACCTGCAGCGGCTGCAGGTGCACAGCGGCGTGCTTGGCCGCGCGCCGACACGGCGTGACAGCCTGCGCCACTTCTTCGCCTTCGCCGACACGATGCTGGACAAGATCCTCGGCCTGGGCGGGCGCTACCCGGCCGACCGCATCCACCTGCACCGCGACCTGGTACTGCAGAAGATCGCGCGCCGCGAGGGCGGGCTGATCCTCACCGCGCACATCGGCTGCCTGGAGCTGTGCCAGGTGCTGGCCGAGCAGGTGCCGGGATTCCGCATCACCGTGCTGGTGCATACCGCGCACGCGCAGCGCTTCAACCGTTTGCTGCAGCGGCTGGACCCGCTGGCGGCGGTGGAACTGGTGCAGGTGACCGAAATGGGGCCGGCCACGGCGGTGATGCTGGCCGAGCGCGTGGCGGCGGGGGGCTTCGTTGCCATCGTCGGCGACCGCACGCCGGTACAGGGTGGCCGCAGCGTCACCGCCGATTTCCTGGGCCACCGCGCGCCGTTCCCGATCGGCGCCTATGTGCTCGCCGCGGCGCTGGGGTGCCCGGTCTACACCATGGCCTGCCTGCACGAGGGCGACGGCTATCGGGTGGCGTTCGAACAGTTCGCCGAACGCATCGTACTGCCGCGTGGCTCGCGCGACGCCGCGCTGGCCGAACAGGCACAGCGCTTCGCGCGCTGGCTGGAACTCCAGGTCATCCAGTCCCCGTTGGACTGGTTCAATTTCTTCCCCTTCTGGGATCAGGCTCCGCATGACGACTGACGCCGTACCCGTGTGCCGCTTTGGCGATGCACCGTTGACCATCGAAGACGTGGCTGCCCTGGCCCAGCGCCAGTGCGAGGCCGCACTGAGCGACGCACCGGCCTTCCGCGCGCACATCCAGCGCGGTGCCGACTTCCTCGACCGCCTGTTGCGCGAGGATGGCGTGATCTACGGCGTGACCACCGGCTATGGCGACTCGTGCACGGTGAACATCCCGCCGGCGCTGGTGGCCGAGCTGCCGCACCACTTGTACACCTACCACGGCTGCGGCCTGGGCCGTTACCTGGACCCGGTCGAGACCCGTGCGGTGCTGGCTGCGCGCCTGGCGTCGCTGGTGCGCGGCATGTCCGGCGTCAGCGTGCCGCTGCTGGAAGGCCTGGCCACGCTGCTGCAGCACGACGTGCTGCCGATGATCCCGGCCGAAGGCTCGGTCGGTGCCAGCGGCGACCTGACCCCGCTGTCGTACGTGGCGGCGGTGCTGTGCGGCGAGCGCGAGGTGCTGCACGACGGCCGCGTGCAGCCGGCGGCCGAAGTGCTGGCGAAGATCGGCATGACCCCGCTGAAGCTGCGGCCGAAGGAAGGCCTGGCGATCATGAACGGCACCGCGGTGATGACCGGCCTGGCCTGCCTGGCCTGGCAGCGCGCCGATTACCTGGCCCGCATGGCCACGCGGTTGACCGCGTTCAACGTGCTGGCCAGCGACGGCAACGCGCACCACTTCGACGAAACCCTGTTCGCCGCCAAGCCACACCCGGGCCAGGGCCGCATCGCTGCGCGCCTGCGCAGCGACCTGCACAGCGAACGCCCGCCGCGCAACGAACAGCGCCTGCAGGACCGCTACTCGTTGCGCTGCGCGCCGCACGTCATCGGTGTGCTGGAAGACAGCCTGCCGTTCCTGCGCCAGCTGATCGAAACCGAGCTGAACAGCGCCAACGACAATCCGCTGATCGATGCCGATGGCGAGCGGATCCTGCATGGCGGCCACTTCTACGGGGGCCACATCGCACTGGCGATGGACACCCTGAAGAACACCGTGGCCAACGTTGCCGATCTGCTTGACCGGCAGCTGGCGCTGGTGGTCGATGCCCGCTACAGCCATGGCCTGCCGGCCAACCTGTCGGCAGCCACCGGCCCGCGCGCGGCCATCAACCATGGCCTGAAGGCGCTGCAGATCAGCGTTTCGGCCTGGACCGCCGAAGCGCTGAAGCAGACCATGCCGGCCAGCGTGTTCTCGCGCTCCACCGAGTGCCACAACCAGGACAAGGTCAGCATGGGCACCATTGCCGCGCGCGACTGCCTGCGCGTGATCGAGCTGACCGAGCAGGTGGTGGCCGCGATGCTGATCGCTGCCCGCCAGGGCCTGGCGTTGCGCGAACGGGTTGGCCTGAATGCGCAGCTGCATGGCAGTCTGGCCGACATGTACGCCGATCTGGGGCAGCGCATCGCCCTGGTCGAAGAAGACCGCGCGCTGGATCGCGAACTGCGGGAACTGCTGGTGGAGATCCGCGCGCAACGTTGGGAGCTGTACGCCGGTGAATGAGGCCATCGAACGGGTTGGCGAAATCGCGTTGACCCCTGCCTTCCATGACTGCGATCCGATGAACGTGGTCTGGCATGGCAACTACTTCAAGTACTTCGAGATCGCGCGCTGCGCGCTGCTCGGGCGCTATGACTACGACTATCCACAGATGCTCGAATCGGGCTACCTGTGGCCGGTGGTCGATGCGCGGGTGAAGTACGTGCGGCCGCTGTTGTTCAACCAGGCCCTGCGCGTGGTCGCGCGCATCGTGGAATGGGAGAACCGGCTGAAGATCGAGTATGAAATCCTCGATGCGCAGAGCGGCCAGGTGCTGACCCGCGCGATGACCATCCAGGTCGCGGTGGACGCGGCCAGCAAGGAAATGCTCTACCAATGCCCGCCGGTACTGTGGGAACGCCTCGGAGTGCCTGCACCGTGAACACCCTTGTCCGTCTTTCGAGCGTGCTGCTGTGCGCGCTGATCTTCGTTGCCGCACCACAGGTGCAGGCCGCCGACCCCGCCATCGATGCGATTACCCAGGCGGTGGCGCGGCCAGAGGTACTGCGTGGCCAGTTCAGCCAGGAAAAGCAGGTCAGCGGCTTCAAGAACCCGCTGCGCTCGCAGGGCCAGTTCGTGGTCGCGCGCCAGCACGGCGTGATCTGGACCACGCTCAAGCCGTTCCCTTCCGAAGTGGTGGTCACTGCCGACCGCATCCTCAGCCGCCAGCGCGATGGCAGCACCCGTGTCGAGCTCGACGCACGGCAGCAGCCGGCGATGCGTTCGGTGAACGCGATCATGTTCGCGCTGATGAGCGGCGACGTGCAGGCGCTGTCGAGCCAGTTCAATGTGGCGGCCAGCCGTGAAGGGCAGCGCTGGCGGCTGCGCCTGACGCCGAAGTCGGCGATGCTGGCCAAGGCCTTCCAGTCGCTGACCCTGCAGGGTGACCGCTACGTGCGCCAGGTCGAGATCGTCGAGGCCAACAAGGACCGCACGCAGATCCAGTTCAGCGCGCTGAGCGAGGCACCGGCCACCCTCAGCGCTGACGAGGCACGCCGCTTTGAGTGAGGCCGTCGCATCGAACGCAGCGGCGCGGCTGCGGCGCTGGTGGCACTGGCTGGGCATCGCCTGGCTGGTGCTGCTGCTGGGCTTGGGCGCGCAGCAGTGGCACCTGTGGAGCCAGCAGTCGCGGATCGACACCGACATCCTCGCGCTGCTGCCGCAGGATGCCCATGACCGCCTGTTGAGCGACGTCACCCGGCGCATTGCCGACGGCAGCTCGCGGCAGGTGGTGGTACTGCTGGGCAGCAAGGATGGCGCTGCCGCCAAGCGCGCGCAGGCGGCCTTCGCTGCGGCCATGGCCGAGGACGTTGACCATGCATTGCTGGTGCCCAGTGGTTCGATCGAAGGCTGGTTCGACGAGGCGCGCGCGTTCTACGCGCCGTACCGCGACCGCCTGCTGACACCGGCCCAGCGCGAGCAGCTGCAGGGCAGCGAGCCGGGCGCGCTGGCCGAGCAGGCGCTGGCTGCACTGTATGGCCCGATGGGCGCCCCGCGCCTGACCGACTGGCGGCAAGACCCGCTGTCGCTGTGGCCGCAATGGTGGCAGCAGCAGGCGCAGGGTTCGGGGTTGCGGCTGGGCGATGACGGCCTGCTCGAAGCCGAGGGCAGGCACTGGGCCGTGCTGCAGTTCGATACGCCGGGGTCGGCGTTCCAGCTGGATGGCGAGCGCCATCTCGACGGCCTGCTGGAACGTGCCGGGCAGGCCGCCAGGGCGGCAGCGCCGGAGCTGGAAATCCTGCATGCCGGCGTGCCGTTGCATGCCGAGGCGGCCGCGGTGCAGGCCAACCGTGAGATCAATACCATCGGCTGGGGCTCGCTGGCTGCGGTGCTGCTGCTGGTGTGGCTGGCGTTCCGTTCGCTGCGGCCGATCCTGCTGGTCGCAGCGTCGTTGCTGATCGGCTGTGGCGTGGCGCTGGCGGTGACCGTGCTGGTGTTCGGCAAGGTGCACGTGCTCACCCTGGTGTTCGGTGCATCGCTGGTGGGCGTGGCCGAGGATTACGGCATCCACTGGTTTGCCTCGCGCCAGGCCGAGCCGGCCGATCGCCGCTGGAAGCTGCTGCGGCACCTGTTGCCGGGCCTGTGGCTGGCGTTGCTGACCAGCGCGCTGGCTTACCTGGCCCTGGGCCTGGCGCCGTTCCCGGGCCTGCGCCAGATGGCGCTGTTCTCGGTGGTCGGCCTGGCCGCCGCGTTCCTCACGGTGATCTTCTGGTTCCCGTGGCTGGATGGCGGTGAGATCCGCCAGACCCGTTTCTCGCAGTGGCTGGGCAACACGCTCGAGCGCTTCCCGCGGTTGCATGGCCGCCGGCCGGTGACGGTGTTCGTGGTGATCACGCTGGCGCTGTCCGCCATCGGCATCACCCGCCTGCACAGCGACGACGACCTGCGCAGCCTGCAGTCCTCGCCGCCGGCGTTGATGGCGCAGCAGATCCGCCTGAGCCAGTTGCTGGGGATGCCCAGTCCGGCGCAGTTCTACCTCGTGCAGGGCAGCGACGCTGCGCAGCTGCTGCAGCGCGAAGAGGCGCTGACCGGACGCCTGCGTGCGCTGGCCGCCGACAAGCGCATCGGCGGTTACCGCGCGATCAGTGACTGGCTGCCGTCGCCGGCACGCCAGCAGGCCGACGCCGCGCTGACCGCCAAGGTGGAACCGGGCGTGCTGCAGGCCGTGTCCGATGCAGTCGGAGAACCCTTGCCGCGCCCGGACTTCGCCACCACGCCGCTGACCGCCGAGGCGTTCCTGGCCTCGCCGGCGTCGCAGCCGTTCCGCTACCTGTGGGTGGGTGAGGTCGGCGGGCAGATGATCAGCGTGGTGATGGTCGACGACCTGTCGCGCGCCGATGCGCTGGCGACCCTGCGTGGCGCGGCCGAGGGCTTGCCCGGCGTGCGCTGGGTGGATCGCACCGCCGACTTCTCGCAGCTGCTGGGCCACTACCGCAAGTTGATGGGGGGGCTGCTGCTGGTCGGCATCGTGCTGGTGTTCGGTGCGCTGTGGCTGCGCTACCGCCGCCAGGCCTGGCGCGTGTTCGCACCGACCCTGGTTGCCGGTGCGTTGACCCTGGGCCTGCTGGGCCTGTTCGGCCAGCCGCTGCAGCTGTTCAACGTGCTGGCGCTGATGCTGCTGCTGGGCATGGGCATCGACTACGGCATCTTCCTGATCGAGCACCGCGGCGACGCCAGCGCGTGGCTGGCCGTGTGCGTGGGCGCGGCCAGCACCTGGCTGTCGTTCGGCCTGCTCGGTCTGTCGCAGACGCCGGCACTGCGCGCCTTCGGCCTGACCCTGTTGTTCGGCATCGGCCTGGTCTGGCTGATCTCGCCGCTGTTCCGGCCGCCGCCGCACGAGCTGCCGCCGGCCTGACCGCGGTTTTCCCGACTTTCTTTTTTCCACCTGATCGAGCAACAAGGACGCACCGATGAACACTGCTGTGGATGCTGTCGAACGTACCGAGATCCTGATCATCGGCGCCGGTCCGGCCGGCTCGGTGGCCGCGGCGATGCTGCGCCAGCAGGGCCGCCAGGTCCTGATGCTGGAACGCCAGCAGTTCCCGCGCTTTTCCATCGGCGAAAGCCTGCTGCCGCAGAGCATGGAGTACATCGAGGCGGCCGGCCTGCTGCAGGACGTGGTCGAGGCGGGCTTCCAGCACAAGAACGGGGCCGCCTTCGTGCACGGCGAAGCGCGTACCGCATTCGACTTCAGGAAGAAGTTCTCGCCGGGCTGGGGCACCACCTATCAGGTGCAGCGCGCCGACTTCGACAACGTGCTGGCGCGCGGTGCCGAGCGCATGGGGGCCACGCTGCGTTTCGGCGACGAGGTGCTGTCGGTCGAGCCGGGCGAGCAGCCGGCGGTGACGGTGCGCCGCCCGGACGGCAGCGAGTACCGCATCGAGGCCGATTTCATCCTCGACGCTTCAGGCTTCGCGCGCCTGCTGCCGCGCCTGCTGCAGCTGGAATCGCCGTCCAACTTCCCGGTGCGCGGCGCGATCTTCTGCCATGTGCGCGACAACATCCCGGCCGAAGCGGACTTCGATCGCAACAAGATCCTGATCACCACCCACCCCGAGTACGTCGACGTCTGGTACTGGACGATCCCGTTCTCCAACGGCTGCTGCTCGCTGGGCGTGGTGGCCGAGCCGTCGTTCTTCGAGCGCTACGACGGCGACGACCTGCAGAAACTGCAGGCGATCGTCGGCGAGGACCCGAACCTGACCCGGCTGCTGGCCAATGCCGAATGGGCGGTGCTGCCGGTACGCCGCATCACCGGCTACTCGGCCAATGTCAGTTCGTTGTGGGGGCCGGGCTATGCCCTGCTGGGCAATGCCGGCGAGTTCCTCGACCCGGTGTTCTCGTCCGGCGTGACCATCGCCTTCAAGTCCGCGCAGCTGGCCAGCGCATGCCTGGCGCGCCGCTATGCCGGCGAAGCCGTGGACTGGGAAGCGGAGTTCTCGGTCCCGCTGCGGGCGGGCGTGAAGACCTTCCGCCGCTTCGTCGAAAGCTGGTACGAAGGCGGTTTCCAGAAGATCATCTACCACCCGCAGCAGCAGCCCGAAGTGCGCGACATGATCAGCTCCATCCTGGCCGGTTACGCCTGGGACACCAACAACCCGTACGTGGCCGATGACAGTGGCCGCCGGATGCGCGTGCTGGAGCAGCTGTGCGGCGCCTGATCGCCCCTGCCACGGCACTGCTGCTGAGCCTGCTGCTGGCGGCCTGCGCCGGCCGCATGCCGAAGCCGTTGGTGGAACTGCCGCCGCTGCGCCTGTCGCCGGCCAGCCTGCCGGCGCCGCTGGCGTTGCAGCAGCAACTGCATTTCCGTTTCGGCAGCCATGAACGCGACCTCGATGCGCTGCTGGAAGCCGATGCGCAGCAGGTGCAGCTGGCCGTGCAGGCGATGGGCCAGACCGGTGTGCGCCTGCAGTGGGACGGCCAGCAGCTGACCCAGCAGCGCGCACCGTGGCTGCCGCCGCAGGTGCGCGCCGAGCGCGTGCTGGATGACCTGCAGTTCGCGCTGTGGCCGACCGCGGCCATCGCCGCCGCGCTGCCGGCCGGCTGGCAGGTCCGTGACGATGGCCATCAGCGCAGCCTGTCGCGCGATGGCACGGTGTGGCTGCAGCTGCAGCGCCTGGACGATGGCAGCGTGCAGCTGGACAACCGGGCCGAAGGCTATGCGCTGCGCATCGAATCGATCGACATGGCCGGGCCGGATCGATGAGTGCACCGATCTACCTGAACGACTTGGGCGTGGTCTGCGCGCTCGGCGATGGCCGCGACGCGGTGGCGTCGGCGATGTTCGCCGGCGTGCCGGGCGGGCTCAGCGACAACGATACCCTGCTGCCGGGACACACCCTGGCGCTGGGGCAGGTGCGTACACCGCTGCCGACGCTGGAAGAACTGCCGGCCGCCCTGCGCGGGCGCAACAACGCCCTGCTTGACGTGGCGCTGGCGCAGATCGCACCGGCGGTGGCCGCCGCGATCGCCCGCCACGGCGCCGAACGCGTGGCGGTCGTGCTGGGCACCAGTACCTCGGGCATCGGTGAATCCGAGCAGGCCCTGCGCACCCATGCCGAACAGGGCCAATGGCCGCCCGGGTTCGATTACGCCCAGCAGGAAATGGGCACCGCCGCGCAGTTCGTGCGCCAGCGCAGTGGCGCGCAGGGCCCGGCATGGACGCTGTCCACCGCCTGCTCGTCCAGCGCCAAGGCCTTGATGTCGGCCGCACGCATGCTGCGCGCGGGCATCGTCGATGCAGTGATCGCCGGCGGTGCCGATTCGCTGTGCCGCTTCACCGTGGCCGGCTTCAGCGCGCTGGAATCGGTCTCGGCGCTGCGCTGCAATCCATTCTCGCAGCATCGCGCCGGCATCAACATCGGCGAGGGCGCCGCGCTGTTCCTGCTCACCCGCGAGCCCGGCCCGGTATGCCTGGCCGGCTGGGGTGAGTCGGCCGACGCGCACCACATGTCCGCCCCCGACCCGCAGGGGCTTGGCGCCATCGATGCCCTGCAGCAGGCGTTGCTGCGCGCCGGCTGGGCGGCCGATGAGGTGGATTACGTGAACCTGCATGGCACCGCCACCGGCCACAACGATGCGATGGAAAGCCTGGCGGTGGCGCAGGTGCTGGGCAACGGCGTGCCGGCCAGTTCAACCAAACCGCTGACCGGCCACACGCTGGGTGCTTCGGGCGCGATCGAGGCAGCGCTGTGCTGGATCGTGCTGGCCGAGAACCCGCAGCAGCAGCTGCCACCTCACTGGTGGGACGGCGTGGCCGACCCCGCATTGCCGGTGCTGCCGCTGGTCGCACCGGCCACCCGCCTGGCGCATCCGGCGCGGCGGGTACTGAGCAATTCGTTCGCCTTCGGCGGCAGCAATGCCGTGCTGGCGCTGGAGCGTCGATGAACGCGCTGTACGCGATCGAAGAGGTGGTGCCGCACCGCCAGGACATGTGCCTGCTGGAGCGCATCACGCACTGGGACCAGGACACCATCGAGGCCGAACTGGTGGTGCCCGACGCGGGCCTGTTCGTCGAGGAGGGCCAGGTGCCGGCGTGGGTCGGCATCGAATACATGGCGCAGGCCATCGCGGCCTGGGCCGGTTGCCGTGCGCGTGCGGCCGGCAAGCCGCCGCAGTTGGGCTTCCTGCTTGGCAGCCGCCGCTACAGCAGCCCGCGCAGCAGCTTTCCCAGCGGATCGCGGCTGCGCGTGCAGGCGCGCTGCGAGCTGTTGGGCGACAATGGATTGGGGATGTTCGCCTGCCGCATCCTGGCAGGCAAGGACGAATGGGCGACAGCCAACGTGTCGGTGTTCGAACCGGCCGACGCGATGGCCTATCTGGAGAGTGGACAGGCATGACAGGGAATCGAAGCGTGCTGGTGACCGGCGCCAGCCGGGGCATTGGCCGGGCCATCGCGCTACGCATCGCGCGTGACGGCTTCGACGTGGTGGTGCATTGCCGCAGCCGCGTGGATGAAGCGCAGGCGGTGGTGGCCGAGATCGAGGCACTGGGCCAGCAGGCCCGCGTGCTGGTGTTCGACGTGGCCGACCGCGCGTCTGCGCGGGCCGCGCTGGAGGCCGATGTCGAAGCGCATGGCGCGTACTACGGCGTGGTCTGCAATGCCGGCATCGCCCGTGACGGCGCCTTCCCGGCGTTGTCGGCCGACGACTGGGACCAGGTCATCCACACCAACCTGGATGGCTTCTACAACGTGCTGCATCCCCTGATCATGCCGATGGTGCGGCGGCGCAAGCCGGGCCGCATCGTCACCCTGTCGTCGGTATCCGGGCTCGCCGGGAACCGCGGGCAGGTCAACTACAGCGCCGCCAAGGCCGGCATCATCGGGGCCACCAAGGCGCTGGCGCTGGAACTGGCCAGCCGCCAGATCACCGTCAATTGCGTGGCCCCGGGCCTGATCGAGACCGAAATGCTCAACGATGAAGTGGTTGAACACGCGCTCAAGCTGATTCCCGCCGGCCGCGTCGGTCGTCCCGACGAAGTGGCGGCGACGGTGGCGTTCCTGCTGTCCGAGCCGGCCGGCTACATCACCCGCCAGGTGATCTCGGTGAACGGAGGCATGATCTGATGGCCGCCGATCGTCGCGTGGTGGTCACCGGCGCCGCCGCCATCAGTCCGCTCGGCCACGACTGGCCCACCATCGAAGCGCACCTGCGCAGTTGCCGCAATGCCGTGCGTGCAATGCCCGAGTGGGATGTGTATGCCGGCCTGAACACCAAACTGGCCGCGCCGGCGCAGGACTTCGAGCTGCCGCCGAACTACAACCGCAAGACCACCCGCTCGATGGGCAAGGTTGCGATCATGTCGGTGCGTGCCACCGAGGTGGCGCTGCGCGAGGCAGGCCTGCACGAGCACCCGGTGCTGCGCAGCGGCCGTACCGGCGTGGCCTATGGTTCCTCGTCGGGCAGCCATGAGGCCACCGGTGAATTCGGGCGCATGCTCAACGAGTTCACCACCGATGGCATCAGTGCCACCACCTACCTGAAGATGATGAGCCACACCGCGCCGGTCAACATCGGCGTGTTCTTCGGCCTGTCCGGGCGCGTGTACACCACGTCCAGTGCCTGCACCTCCGGCAGCCAGGGCGTGGGTGCGGCCTATGAAGCGATCCGCAGCGGCAAGCAGACGGTGATGGTGGCCGGCGGTGCCGAGCAGCTCGATGCCACCGCTGCGGCGGTGTTCGACACGCTGTTCGCCACCAGCGTGCGCAATGACGCGCCGCAGACCACGCCGCGCCCGTTCGATGCCGGCCGTGATGGCCTGGTACTGGGCGAGGGCGCCTGCACGCTGATCCTGGAGGACCTGGAACACGCGCAGGCGCGTGGCGCCACCATCCTGGCCGAGGTGGTCGGCTACGGCACCAACAGCGATGGCCAGCACGTCACCCAGCCCAGCGCCGACACCATGGCCCAGGCCATGCGCCTGGCGCTGGAAGATGCCGGCCTGGACGCGGCGCAGATCGACTACGTCAACGCGCACGGCACCGCCACCGACCACGGTGACATCGCCGAAACCCAGGCCACCGCGCAGGTGTTCGGCAACCGCGTGCCGATCAGCTCGCTGAAGAGCTACGTCGGCCACATGCTGGGTGCCTGTGGCGCGTTCGAGGCCTGGCTGAGCATCGAGATGATGCGCGCCGGCTGGTTCGCGCCCACCCTGAACCTGGCCGAGGTCGACCCGCGCTGTGGCCAGCTCGACTTCATCACCGGGCAGGGCCGCGAGCTGCAGGCCGAGTACGTGATGAGCAACAACTTCGCTTTCGGCGGCATCAACACCTCGCTGGTGTTCCGCCGCTGGCGCGAGTGACCCACCGTCCCACCGCACTGTTTCCGCTACCCACCCGCACCCCTGACAAGGAGAAGTTTCGATGCGCCGCACTCTCATGATCGCCACTGCCACCGCGCTGCTGGCCCTGACCTCCACCGCCTCTGCCCGCGACACGCGTGTCGAACAGTCCCTGCAGGAACTGGTCAATTCGCAGGCCGCCAAGGACGCCGGCATTGACGGCAGCGTGCGCTTCTACCTGGCCGGCCAGCCGGTCAGCGTGCAGCAGCGCCTGGGCGAAGACGTGACCAACAAGAAGACCAACGCGGCCAACAAGAGCGATGCCGAGGCCTGCCGCTGGGTCGCGCTGTCGGCGCTGCGCGCGCTGCAGGACGGTGCCAAGTCGCGCGGCGCCAACGCCGTGGTCGACATCGTCAGCTACTACAAGAAGAACGAGTTCAAGAGCAGCACCAACTACGAGTGCTACGCCGGCGCCATCCTCGCCGGTGTCGCGCTGAAGGGCACCTACGCCAAGGTCAAGTAAGCGCCCGTGTGGCGGCGGCGCTGGCTGAACGTCGCCGCCACATTGCTGAACCCCGCCGGGGAAACGCCGCCGATCACGCCGCCATCGTCGGCTGACGGCTTTCCCCGCTGTCGGCTTTCCGACACAATCATGGCTCTTCCCGGGTTATCGTCCCGCGGACATGCACGCCTACGTCTATAAAAGCCAACTCAAGCCGGACACCTACGTCTACGTTCCCCGACGCGATGATTTCAGTGCGCTGCCCGCGCCGCTGCTGAGCTCGCTGGGGGCGCTCGCCTTCGTCCTGGAAGTGGCCCTGGATGCCCAGCGCCGCCTGGCCCAGGCCGATCCGGAAAAGGTCCGCAGTGAAATGAGCGAACGCGGGTTCTATCTGCAGGTGCCGCCGTCGGTGGCCAGCCTGATGCCGCGTCACTATGACTGACGCCTCCCGACCGCGCGTCCTGTCGATCGCCTTCGCCGCCGGTGCCGTGCTGGCGCTGGGCGCCGCAGTGGGCGGCGTTCCAGGTGCCCTGCTTGCCGCATTGGCGCAGCCGGCGTTCGCGCTGGGGGTGTCGTGGTGGCGCCGCAGCCGCGCGCTGCGGCCGCTGGCGCTGGTGGCTCGCCAGGACCTGCCGGCGCTGCTGGCGCTGTGGGCCGCCGCGCCGCTACTGCTGGCCCTGCTGCTGGCCTGGCCGCTGGCAGCACTGCGTGACAGCGGCAGCCTGGCTGCGGTGCTGGGCCTGAGCGTGCTGGTCAGTGCCGGCCTGCTGGCGGCCTGGCGCACCTGGCCGCTGTGGAACGATGTCGAACGCCTGGATGGCAGCCTGGCCCAGCACTGGCAGGCACTGGCCGGCCGCGACCTGACCGCCTGGCGTGGTCTTGGCGTGGCCGCGCTGGTGATCGCCTTGGCCGCACTGGTGGTGCTGCCGGCCTGGCCGGGCCTGTTGCCGGACAGCGCACGCTGGCCGGCTGCGCTGGCGGTGGTGGTGCTGTCGCCGCTGCTGCACCTGCTGCTGCAGCGGGTCGCGCCCGCGCCGCTGGTGGCGTTGCGGCCCAGCCCGTTGGCGGCGGCCAGCAGCGACCACGAGCCGATGTTCGCAGCGGTGGCGGACACCGCGCCGCTGGAAGCCATGGCGCCGCAGGAACTGACCCCTGCGCTGTATGAAGCCGCCCGGCACGGCCGCGTCGACCGTGCTCTGCAGCTGCTGCAGGCCGGCGCCGACCCCTACGCGCTGCCGGACCCGGACTGGCGTGACCAGCGCAGCCTGGCGGTGCTGGCCGCAGTGCTGCCGGACCTGCGCCTGCTGCGCGAACTGATTGCCCGCGGCGTCGATGTGAATGCGCCCCACCGGGGCATGACGCCGCTGTTGGCGGCCACCCGCGACAGCTGGCATGGCCGTCCCGAAGCGGTGATGACCCTGCTCGCCAACGGCGCCGATTCGCGCGCCACCGACAGCGACGGCAACACCCCGCTGCACCATGCCGCGCGCAGTTCTGACCCGGGTGTGGCGGCGTTGCTGCGCGATGCCGCAGCCGAAGTGGATGCACTCAACCGCGACGGCTGGTCGCCGCTGGCAGTGGCCTGCCAGGTCGGCAACTGGCGCCTGGCCCGTTTCCTGCTCGAGCGCGGTGCACGCAGCGAACCGGCCGAAGGCACACCGGTGCTGCTGGCCGCCGCCGCCACCGAGGACGACGATCCGGCCGGCGTGCAGCTGCTGCTCAAGCACAAGGCACGCGCCGACGCGCGTGATCGCCAGCGCCGCAGCGCGCTGCACGAGGCAGCGCTGGCCGGCCACGTGGAGATCATCGGCGTGCTGCTGGGCGCCGGCGCCAACCTGGAAGCGCGCGATGCACTGGGCCGCACGCCGTGGCTGGAAGCCGCCCGTGCCGGCCGTGCCGCCGTGGTCGAGCACCTGCTGCCGCACAAGCCGGACCTGGTCGCGGTGGACGGCGAAGGCCGCAATGCGGTGCAGCTGGCGGTGATGGCCGAGGATGTCTCGCCGCTGCTGATCAAGCGCCTGGTCGAACTGGGCATCGCCGCCGACGCCACCGACCCGGTTGGCCGCCGCGCGGTGGACTACGCGGCCGAAGCGGGCCGCTGGGCGATCGTGGCCCTGCTGGACCCGTCCTATCCGCTGCCGGCAGCCGTCAGTGATGGGCTGGCCGAGCGCGGTGAAGCGGCCAGCGCCAGCGGCCTGTTGCCGGACCGTCCGCCGCTGACCCTGCTGCGCGAAGCGCTGGGCTTCGGCAACACCGATGGCATGGCCGCGCTGGCCAAGCTGTGCCAGCCGGAGGAACTCGGCGGCCTGCTGCTCGATCCGGAGCTGGCACTGGAGCCGCGCGCGGTCGATTGGCTGCTGGCCCACGGTGCCGACCCCTATGTGCGCGACGCCTGCGCCGATACGCCGATGTTCGCGCTGCTGTCGCGCGGGATCGACGCGGTGCCGGCGCTGCAGGTGATGCTGCAGCGCGGCCTGTCACCGGCCGGCCGCGGTGGGCTGGCACGCTTCCTGGCCGCCTGCGCGCAGCACGACCAGGCCGCCCGCGGCCTGGAACAGCTGGCGCTGGAACTGCTGGAACGTGGCGCGGACCCGTTCGCGGCCTCGCCGGCCGGTGACCCACCGCTGTCGCTGGCGGTACGCCTGGGCTGGCTGCGCCTGCAGCAGGCCCTGCTCAAGGCGGGCGTCGATCGCGAGGCGCGCGACAGTCATGGCATGACCGCACTGCACCTGGCCACCGCGCTGGCCCGCGAAGGCGCACTGAAGCTGCTGGTGCAGCACGGTGCCTCGCCGGAAGCGCGTGCTGCCGACGGCCAGACGCCGCTGGGCGTGGCGCTGTCGATCGGCCGCCGCGATCTGGCCGACTGGCTGGACTGGCGGGTGTGGCCGCTGCCGCGCCGTACCCTGCGCGAAGCGGATCTGCCGGCCGCGGCCATGGCCGGCGATGTCGACGCGGTGCGTCGCCTGATCGATCTGGGATTTGCCGTCGACGCCGTCGATGCACAGGGCTGCACGGCACTGCTGCGTGCCGCCGGCGGTGGCCACCTGGCGGTGACCGACCTGCTGCTGGCACGCGGCGCCGATCCGCAGCACGCTGCCGCCAGTGGCGCGACGCCGTTGTCGGCCGCGGTCAGCATGCGCCAGGTGGACATTGTCTCGGCTCTGCTTGATGCCGGCGCCAAGCTGGAACACCGCCTGCCGGGCGGGGTGACCGTGCTGATGCTGGCCTCGGCGCTGGGCCTGCCGGACATCGCCGCGCGCCTGCTCACCGCCGGTGCCGACGTGCATGCCGGTGACGCGCAGCAACTGGGGCCGCTGCACTGTGCCGCGCTGTATGGCTTCAGCGCCCGCGACCGCTCCCGCCTGCTGGCCCTGCTCGACACCCTGCTGCTGGCCGGTGCCGAACCGGACCAGGCGGCGGCGGGCTCGGTCACGCCGTTGCTGCTGCTGCTGGGCGCACGTGCCGAGCCGGGCACCGCCTGCGACGAGCAGGTGGTGATGGCGGCGGTCGAACGGCTTCTGGATGAGGACGTCAGCCTGGACGTGCGTGACCCGCGCGGCTTCGGTCCGCTGCACCTGGCCGCGCTGCATGGCCTGCCGTTGCTGGTGCAGCGCCTGCTGCGTGCCGGCGCCGATCCGGAGGCGCGGGACAGCCTCAACCGCAGCCCGCGCGAGATCGCGGTGATGCGCGGCTTCATCGACGTGGCCGGCGAATTCGAACCGCGCGTGCCGGGTGTTTCGTCGATGGCGCGGTTCCTGCGCGACAACGGCTGAGGGTCGGGGTCGGAATCCCCAGTAGGTAGTGCCGGCCGCTGGCCGGCAATCTCCTGAGACCTCCGGGATACCGAGGCTGCCGGCCAGCGGCCGGCACTACCGGGTCCGTCCTCGATCGGCACTCCTACGTGTCGTCGCTTTCCGCGTCGGCCTCGAACAGGTGCATCAGGTCATTGCGTGCATCGCGCGAGGTCTGGATCACCGCCGCCTCATCGTCGTACACCAGATACTGGTCGCGCAGCAGCTGTTCGTCGTGTTCGCGGAAGCGTTGCACATGGCGCTCGGCCACGTCCGGTGCCACGCCCAGCGCGGTCAACACGCGGCCGCTCATCTCCAGGCTGGTACCGAACACCTCGCGGAACGGCTCGGCCGACATGTCCATCAGGCGCCACGCATGCTGGCGATTGCGCGCGCGCGCCAGCACTTTTGCGTCCGGGTACAGCCGGCGCACCATGCGCACGGCGCGCAGGTTGGTCTCCGGGTCGTCCACGGTGATCACGAACACATCGATGTGCTCGCCGCCGGCGGCGCGCAGCATCTCCGGCCGGGTCGGATCGCCGTAGTAGAGCTGGTTGCCGAAGCGGCGCAGGTCGGCCACGGTGTCCGGGTTCGCCTCCAGCGCTACGAACGGCACCTTCTGCGCGGTCAGCAGGCGCGCGATCACCTGGCCGAAACGCCCCATGCCGGCGATCAGCACCTTGGGCCGGTTGTCGGGTGCCACCTTGTCGGCCTCGGCCGCCTCGCGCGGTGTGGTCTTCTCCTGGCCGAGCAGCTTGAGCAGCACGATCATCAGCAGCGGCGTGATCGCCATCGACAGGCCGACGATGGCCACCAGCCGGTCGTGGTTGGCATTGCCCAGCAGGTGCGCGCGCTGCGCTTCGTTGAACACCACGAAGGCGAACTCGCCCCCCAGCCACAGCACACTGCCCAGCAGCAGCGACTGTCGCCGGCTGAGCCGGGCGATGCGGCCGATCACGTACAGCAGGCTGAATTTGACCACCAGCAGGATCGCGACGCCGGCCGCGATCAGCCAGGGCTCGGCGGCAATGCGGTCAAGGTCGATGCCCATGCCCACGGCAATGAAGAACAGGCCCAGCAGCAGGCCCTTGAACGGCTCGATCTGCGCTTCCAGTTCATGCCGGAATTCCGAATCGGACAGCAGCACGCCGGCCAGGAACGCGCCCAGGCTGGGGCTGAGGCCGGCTTCCTGCATGAACCAGGCGGTGCCCAGCACCACCAGCAGGGCGGTGGCGGTGAACACTTCCGGGCTGCGGGTGCGCGCGATGATGCCAAATACCCGGCGCAGGACCGGCCGCCCGCACAGGATCACCACGGCCAGCGCGCCCAGCGCCACCATTGCATCCTCGATGCGCAGGGTCTCGTTCTTCACCCCGCCCAGCAGCGGGATGGCCGCCAGCAGCGGAATCGCGATCAGGTCCTGGAACAGCAGGATGGCAAAGCCCAGCCGGCCATGGTCGCTGTTGATCGCCTTGTGCTCGGACAGCAGCTGCAGGCCCACCGCGGTGGACGACAGCGCCAGCGCCACGCCCACCACCAGCGCGCTCTTCCACTGGAAATGGTCGAGCAGCAGCAGGCCGCCGAGCACCAGCCCGGACAGCGCCACCTGCGCCGCACCGGCACCGAACACCGAGCGCCGCATCACCTTCAGGCGCGCCGGCGACAGCTCCAGGCCGATCACGAACAGCAGCATCACCACCCCGATCTCGGCCGCGCCGAGGATGCGGTCGGCGTCCTGCACGAAGCCCAGCCCGTCCGGGCCCAGCACCACGCCCGCCGCCAGATAGCCCAGCACCGCGCCGAAGCCGAACTTCTTGAACACCGGCACGGCGATGACCGCTGCCAGCAACAGCACCAGGGCCAGTTCCAGACCACCGCTATGCATGGGAATACCTGGTCATCGGGGAAGCCCGCAGTGCGTCCGTTCGGGGGAAAGGTGTGGCGAGCGCCACGGCCCCATTATGCGCGCCGGCCGGTGCAGGCACGAGAACAACCTGCCATGCCGGCGCCTGGCGCAGGGCCAGCGGGTTGACCTGCATGGCGCACGGGTCCAGACTGCCCGCCGCTGGCGGCGCGACCGCCGGCACACGCATCCCGGAGTCCCCAACCCATGTCCAGCGACAGTAGAAGTCGACCTCGTTCGACGCCAGCGATGGCCACCGCCTGACATCGGGACGGTCTGCCTGCGTTGGCGTTGCGCGAGGTCGCACCCCACAAGGCAGAACCGATGAACCAGAAGCAATTGCTGCGCCCGGTGGCCGATGCCGCTGCCCTGGCCGCACCACTGGCGAACTACAACACCGCCGATGCGGTGGAATTCCTCAACACGCTGGAACTGACCCGCGCCGCGGAAACGCTGGCCGCGCTGCCGTTGCCGCGTGCAGTGAAAATGCTGGAAGCACCCGAGCTACAGCGCAGCGGCGAGCTGGTGGCCGCGCTGCCACCGGCCCGCGCCGCCGCCCTGCTGGGGCTGATGGCCGATGACCGCGCCACCGACATCGTCCACGAGCTGGATGAGGAAGAGCGCGCACGGCTGATCCCGCTGCTGGGCAGCGACGCCCGCCAGGTCATCCAGAAGCTGCTGAGCTACCCGCCGAACACCGCCGGCGCGCTGATGACCACCGAATACGTGGCGGTGCCCGCCAGCTGGACCGTGGCGCAGACCCTGCAGCACATCCGCCAGGTCGAGCGCACGCGTGAAACGGTGTACGCGATCTACGTGCTGGACCCGGCCAGCCAGCAGCTGCAGCAGGTGGTGACCATGCGCCGGCTGATCACCGGCCTGCCGGAGGAGTCGATCCTGGACGTGGCCCAGGTCAATCCGCCGGTGACAGTGGATGCACTGATGGACCAGGAGGAAGTCGCGCGGCTGATCCGCCGCCACGACCTGCTGGCGATCCCGGTGGTCGATGCGCAGCAGCAGATGCTGGGCATCGTCACCGTCGACGACGTGCTCGACGCGCTGATCGAGGAATCCACCGAGGACGCGCACAAGTTCGGCGGCATGGAAGCCTTGGACAAGCCGTACATGCAGATCGGCTTCTTCGAGATGCTGCGCAAGCGCGCCGGTTGGCTGAGCGTGCTGTTCCTGGGCGAGATGCTGACCGCCAGCGCGATGCAGCACTACGAGGACGAACTGGCGCGGGCGGTGGTGCTGACCCTGTTCATTCCGCTGATCATGAGCTCGGGTGGCAACTCCGGCTCGCAGGCCACGTCGCTGCTGATCCGCAGCCTGGCGCTGCGCGAACTGCGCCTGCGCGACTGGTGGAAGGTGGCCCTGCGCGAGATCCCGACCGGCATGGTGCTCGGCGCGATCCTCGGCTGCCTGGCCATCGTGCGCATCGTGATCTGGCAGCTGGGCGGCCTGCATGATTACGGCGAGCACTGGATCCTGCTGGCAATCACCATCGGCGCTGCACTGGTCGGCATCGTCACCTTCGGTTCGCTGTCCGGCTCGATGCTGCCCTTCGTCCTGAAGCGGCTCGGCTTCGATCCGGCCAGCGCCTCGGCGCCGTTCGTGGCCACCCTGGTGGATGTCACCGGCCTGGTGATCTATTTCAGCATCGCCGCGATGATCCTGCACGGCACGCTGCTGTAAAAAAAAGGGGACGGAGGGGATTAAGTCGTTTGTGCACAAACGACTTAATCCCCTCCGTCCCCTTTTTTGGGTACCGTAGGCGCATGAGTACCTACCACCTGCAGTCCGTGTTCCGTCCGCAGTCGGTCGCGGTGATCGGCGGCAGCCCGCGTGAGCGCTCGGCCGGCCGTGCGGTGATGCGCAACCTGCGCGGCACCGGTTTCCCCGGCAAGGTGGCGTGGATCAACCCGCGGCACGCCGAGATCGATGGCATCCGCACGGTCAAGCGGCTGAAGGACCTGGACTGGGTGCCTGACTTGGTGGTGATCACGGCACCAGCGGCAATCGTGCCGCAGGTGGTGCGCACCGCCGCCGAGCGCGGCGTGCAGGCCGCGATCATCCTCACCGCGCACCTGGGCGAAGGCCCCGGCTCGCTGTCGGCACAGGTAGAGGCGGTGGCGCGCAAGCATGGCCTGCGCATCCTCGGCCCGCATTGCCTGGGCGTGATCGCGCCGCACGCGCGGCTCAATGCCAGCATCGCCGCACATTTCCCGCAGGCCGGCGACCTCGCGCTGATCTCCGAATCCTCGGCCATTGCCGCCGCGCTGGTGGAGTGGGGCGTGGCGCGCTCGGTCGGGTTTTCCGCGGTGGTCTCGCTGGGCGACACGATGGACGTCGACTTCGGTGACCTGCTCGACTACTTCGCCACCGACTACCGCACCCGCGCCATCCTGCTCTACGTCGAGCAGATCAAGGACGCGCGCAAGTTCATGTCGGCCGCGCGTGCCGCCGCCCGCGCCAAGCCGGTGGTGGTGGTGAAGTCGGGCCGCGCCGAGCGCGTGCAGCCGGGCAGCCGCGATACCCATGTGCAGGCCCTGGCCCGTGCCGATGATGTGTACGGCGCCGCCTTCAACCGCGCCGGCCTGCTGCGCGTGGGCGCGCTGGACGAGCTGTTCACCGCCGCCGAATCGCTCGGGCGGCTGGGCACGTTCCCCGGCCGCCGCCTGGCCATCCTCAGCAATGGTGGCGGCGTCGGCCGCCTCGCCGTGGACCAGCTGATCGCGCTGCGTGGCACGCTGGCCACCCTGTCCGACAGCACGGTGCAGAAGCTCGATGCAGTACTGCCGCAGGGCTGGTCGCGCAGCAATCCGGTCGACATCGTGGTCGATGCCGATGGCGAGCGCTATGCCGCGGCCATCGAAGCGCTGCTGGCCGACAACGAGAACGACGCGGTGATGGTGGTCAACGTCCCCACCGCATTCACGTCGTCTGCAGACGCTGCGCAGGCGCTCACCCGCACGCTCGGCCTGCGTCCGCGCCATCATCGCGACAAGCCGGTGTTCGCGGTGTGGCTGGGCAACGACGACCAGGCCACCGCCACGCTCAACGCGGCACGGGTGCCGACCTATCCGACCGAGGCCGAGGCGGTACGCGGCTTCCAGCATCTGGTGCGTTACCGCGAGGCGCAGAACGCGTTGATGGAAACGCCGCCCAGCCTGCCGCAGGACTTCAACGTCGATGCGGCGGCCGCGCGAACGCTGGTCGATGCCGCGCTGGCCAATGGGCAGCAGTGGCTCGACCCGCTGGCCACGCACGAGCTGCTCAAGGCCTACGGCATTCCGTCCGCGCCGGTGATGCACGCGCGCGATGCGCACGAAGCGATGGACCTGGCGCAGCCACTGCTGGAACGCGGTGCGTCCGTAGCGCTGAAGATCCTGTCGCCGGACATTCCGCACAAGTCCGAAGTGGACGGCGTGCGCCTGAACCTGTCCACGCTGCCGGCGGTGCAGAGCGCGGCCAACGCGATCCTGTCACGTGCGCGCCAGTTGCGGCCGGACGCGCGCATCGACGGCCTGCTGGTGCAGCCGACCATCGTGCGCCCGAAAGCGCGTGAGCTGATCGTCGGCATTGCCGATGACGCAACGTTCGGCCCGGTGATCGTGGTCGGTCGTGGCGGCACCGCAGTCGAGGTGATCAATGACAAGGCGCTGGCACTGCCGCCGCTCGACCTGCGCCTGGCCCATGAACTGATCGGCCAGACCCGCGCCTCGCGCATCCTCAAGGCCTACGGGGATGTGCCCGCCGCCGACGAGCGCGCACTGGCGCTGGCGCTGGTCAAGCTGGCGCAGCTGGCCGCCGACATTCCCGAAGTACGCACGCTGGACATCAACCCGCTGCTGGTCGACGGCAAGGGCATCCTCGCCCTCGACGCGCGCGTGGCGGTGGCGCCGTCGCGCATCCTGCACAAGGGCCGCGGCCATCCGCGCTTCTCGGTGTTCCCGTACCCGAAGGAGTGGGAGCGCACCATCGAACTGTCCGATGGCGGCCGCGCGTTCGTGCGCCCGGTGCGGCCGGAAGACGATGCGCTGTTTCGCGCGTTCTTCGCCCGCGTCAGCGACGAAGACCTGCGCCTGCGCTTCTTCCAGTCGGTGAAGCACTTCAGCCACGAATTCATCGCGCGCCTGACCCAGCTCGACTACGCGCGCTCGATTGCGCTGGTGGCGATCGAGCCGCGCAGTGGCGAAATGCTCGGCGCGGTGCGCCTGCACGCCGATGCCGATTACCACCGTGGCGAGTACGGCATCCTGATCCGCTCGGACCTGAAGGGCCACGGCATCGGCTGGCGGCTGATGGCGATCATGATCGAGTACGCCAAGTGGCTGGGGCTGGACGTGGTCGAAGGCCAGGTGCTGCGCGAGAACAGCACCATGCTGGCGATGTGCCAGAGCCTGGGCTTCAAGACCCGGCTGGACCCGGATGACCCGACGGTGATGGTGGTGACGCTGCCGGTGCAGCAGGTCGAAGTGCCCGACGTCCCGGTGTAGCGCCGAGCCCACGCTCGGCTGCCTAGCATCATACGGGCACGCCTGAGCCGAGCATGGGCTCGGCTCTACAGCTTCAACGCGTGGGTTCCACCACCACCGCCGTGCCGTAGCACAGCACCTCGGTCAGCCCGGTCATCACATCGGTGGCGTCGTAGCGCATGCCGATGATTGCGTTGGCACCCAGCTGCCGCGCGTGCTTGACCATGTCGCGGTAGGTTTCCTCGCGAGCCTGTTCGCACAGCTCGGTGTAGATGGTGATGTTGCCGCCGAAGATCGTCTGGATACCGCCGAGAAAGTTGCCGACGATCGAGCGCGAGCGTACGGTGATGCCGCGCACCACACCCAGGTTGCGCACGACGCGATGGCCGGGCAGCTCGAAGGCGGTGGTGACCAGCGAATCGTCGAAGCGCAGCGCGGGTGGGGTGGGGGTACCGCTGTTGTAGGGGTCTGCCATGGTCGCGTCCGTATCGGAGAGTCGAGCTTGCTCGACTCTACAACGCAACCGCCCGTTGCGGCATGGTTCCCTCACCGCACCGGCGCGACAATACCGCCATGACCGACCGTATCCCCCTGCTCCTGCTGCCTGGCCTGCTCAACGATGCCGAGCTGTGGCGCGCGCAGCTGGCTGACCTGGCCGACATCGCCGATTGTACGGTCGGCGACCAGACCCGTGGCGAGACCCTGCAGGCGGTGGCCGAGGACGTGCTCGCACAGGCACCGGCGCGCTTTGCGCTGGCTGGCTTCTCACTGGGCGGCTTCGTGGCCCAGCAGATCCTGCGCATTGCGCCAGAGCGCGTGCTGCAGCTGGCGCTGATCGATACCTCGATCCACGCCGATTCACCGGAACGTGCCGAGCAGCGCCGCAGCCAGCGCGCCAGCGTGCGCCTGCCCGGAAAGTTCCATGGTTTCGGTGATGTGCTGATGCGCAGCTACATCGATGCGTCCCGGCTGGACGACTGCGTGCTGGTGCAGCGCGTGCGTGACATGACCGCCCGCCTCGGTGCGGACGTCTTCCTGCGGCAGAGCGCACTGGAGCGCCGTGACGGCCATGATGTGCTGGCTGGTTACCGCGATCCGCTGCTGATCGTGTGCGGCGCCAATGACCGGATCACGCCGTTGGCGGTAAGCGAAGAAATGCACGCGCTGGTGCCGCACTCGCAGCTGGTGGTGGTGCCCGATTGTGGGCACCTGGCACCGATGGAAAAACCGGAGGAGGTCAGTGCGGCAATGCGTGGGTGGTTGCTGCAGGCGCGGCACTGACGGGCTCGATGGGGGCGTCGTTCCAGCCCATCCGGTTGTAAAGATGGTAACGGAGAACGCCAATGCGCTCATGCAGCATCACCTCGACCAGCAGTAGATTGAATGTGGAGGGCAGCCACCCACGGGTGGCGCGGAGGCGGTCACTGGGGAGGCCTTCGGCCGCGATGCCGAAGTGACGGAAGTAGGTCAGGCTCCGCGTGAGATGAAGGCCCGAGGTGACCAGCACCACTCTCGAACTGTGATGACCGATGATTGCACTGCTGTTTCTGGCGTTCTGCCATGTGTTTGCGCTGGTGCGCTCGCGGACGATGTGCTCGGTGGGAACGCCCAGCGCCATCAGTTCCCGTGCATAGACGTCGGCTTCGGCGACGTCCCCCGCAGCAGTGATGCCTCCGCTGGCAAGCACCCTACAGCTCGCGCGCGCGCGCTCGCATTCGTGGTAACGCTGTGCAGCAGCCAGCAGCCGGCTGTAGCCGGCCAGCCCGGGCCTGGAGCCCTGGGCGTCGTGGTCGATACCGGCACCCAGCACCACGATCACAGTGCGCGGATGAAGTGCGCCGTGGTCATTGACAGAACGGGTGCCCTGCGCGCGATCCAGCAACCATTGTGTGACCGGAGCGCTGGCACTGGCTGCCATGGCCAGCGGAAGCGTCGCCAGACACGCAGCAATGCGCAGACGGCGTTTCCAGACCAGCACGCTGCATGAAAGCAGCAGGAGAAGTGTCAATGTCAGCATGGTGGTCCATGAGGAAAGTTTGAAAGAATTCCGATGGCGTAGCGCGATCGTTGCCTACATGCTGGATGCCATGGACCTGAAGCGACTATCACTCCCGGCCCGATGTGCTGCCATCGTAGGCGGAATCATGCTCGCGGTGGCTGCGGGTCATTTGCTGGGTGGCTGCTTTCCACAGCTCTTCGTGCAGATCCATCAGCGAATGCAGTAGCTCGCGGGTCCTGCATGCTGACGCCTGAAGTCTCCAGTCAGGCGTGACAGGACGCTGAGATGCGTTCGTTCAGGTGTTGAACGCGACAGATGGAGGAAGGCGATGCAACGGTTGAATTCCCGGGTTGGGTTGAACTCAGGCGCACACGCCACGGACTGGCCTGAGCTTGGGGAACGCTCGATGCTTTGTCTCATTGCAGCAACGTCGCCCCACCAGCTGCCTTCATTCACCGCGGCGTTGGACGCGGCCATATCGCAGTGGATGAGCAAGGCGAAAGAAGAATCCTTCGGTGGCATGGAGCAGGAGCTGGCGCGCCTGCATGCCTTGAAGAGCATTACCTCGGCGTTGGGCAGCGCCGGGGTTGCCCTGGCCTGCGACGCATTGAGTGAGTGTCTCCGCTCGGGTACAGAAGCGTGGGCTGTGCGGCGGCGGGCGTGCGCGTTGGCGATGTCTGCACAACGCCTTCTACGCCGTGCGACGACACATTTCCGTATCGAAGGGGGCTGACGTGCGCGAGCCCTGTGTGTCCTCGCAGACCTCCGCCCCGGCGGCATTGCTGCAGGCAGCCCGCGCGCTGGAGATGCACCACCTGGTCTGGCTGCTGTCGTGCCTGCAGGAGCCACGCGCCAGCGGATTCCGGGTACTGCTGCAGGCACTGGTGGTGCTGTGGTGCTGGCTGTGGCTGGATGGTCCGCAGCCGGTTCTGGCCAATGAGGCGGCCAGCGTGTTGCCGGGGGCCGTTGCACTGCTTGCGGTGTCCGTGACATGGGCGCTCGTTGCAAGGCTTTGCATGGAGCGCTGCCGCCACTGGTGCGATGGGGTAGGCCTTCTACTCAGCCTGGCAATGGTTGCGATCCAGGTGGACGCGGCGTTCATCCTGCTGATGACGCTCAATGCAGCCCTGCCTTTCCTCGTGATCTCTGCGACCGCGGTATATGGCCGCAGGGCAATCGCTCCCGCGATTGCATCGACTGCGCTGACATTGCTGTGGGCCGCACCCGAAGGCTATTGGGTGTCTCGGCCTGCCTACCTGGCCTACGCGCTGGCACTTACCATCCTGCTGCCGCTGGTAGTGGCGTCGCTGATGGCGGCGATGCGCGACATAGCGCTGCGCGCCATTGCTTCGCGTGAGGCGCAGGGCCGATTCGTCAGTACGATGAGCCACGAGCTGCGGACGCCGCTGAACGCCATCATCAGTGGGATGCAGTTGATGGAGGTGGGTACGGTAAGTGCAGCCCAACGGCATGCACTGGCGACGGTCGCGAGGCAGGCGCAGGCGCTCAGGCACCGCATCGATGATGTACTGGACGTAGCCAGCATCGACGGTGGCCGGTTGCAGTTGCGGCTTCATCCTTGTTCGCTGCGGTCGATCATTGAAAGCGTGCAGGCGACCTGCATGCCGGCTGCCGCCGACAAGGGCGTACTTCTGCAGCTGGATGGGAGCGAGTGCGATGTCTGGATGCTGGCAGACGGCGGCCGTATCGAACAGGTAGTGACCAATCTTGTCTGCAATGCCATCAAGTTCAGCCCGATGGCGGGCGAGGTATGGGTATCCATCAATGCCACCCGATCGGGTGACGACTGCCAGGTTCAGATCGAGGTCTGCGATTCCGGCACGGGGATCGAAGCCGCGGACCTGGAGACGATCTTCTCGCCGTTCGTACAGCTCAGCCAGGGTGAGGCACGCTGCGAGCAGGGTGTCGGGCTGGGGCTGTACATCGTGCGGCTGATTTCCGATGCCATGGGTGGGACGATCAGCGTGGGCCGCAGTGAAGCAGGCGGTGCCTCATTCGCGTGGCGCTTCACGGTGGCCTCCACCACGGAGGTGGACCCTCTTCCTTCCCTTGAAGAACTTCTTCAGTCACACGCAGCGTCGGTGCGACCGCTGCACTGCCTGCTGTTCGAGGACGTGGAAACCAACCGTGAGGTGGTGGAGCGCCTGCTGCAGAGCGCCGGCCATCGCCTCAGCTCTCGCCATGATGGCCACGATGCGCGGAAAGTGATCATGGCACTCGGACCTGATGTGGTGCTGCTGGATCTGCACATGCCGGGCTGCAGCGGATGGGAGGTGCTGGAGTCGGTAGCCAGTGACCCCGGCGCGCCACCGGTTCTTGTAATGAGCGCGGATACGCGGGTACAGGTGATTGAAAGAGCCCGCGCGCTGGGGGCTGCCGGTTTTCTATGCAAGCCCTTGGACATCCACGACGTGCTGGATATGTTGCGCGGTGTTGCCGAGCGCTGACCGTCCGGTAGGTGCCGACCTTGGTCGGCACGGTGTTTCATCGATCGATCAGACGTCTGCGCCGACCAAGGTCGGCGTCTACCAGAGCAGTTGCGCGCCGTCGTTGGAATCAATCCCAGGCCGGCGCGATGCCTTCCGGGTTCGCCAGGCGATGGCCGCGGTCGAGCTTGGCGATCTGTGCCATGTCTTCGTCGGTCAGGCGGATCGCTGCTGCTTCCAGGTTGCTGGCCAGGTTCTCGCGCTTGGTCGAGGACGGAATGACCGAGAAGCCCTGCTGCAGCGCCCAGGCCAGTGCGACCTGCGCCGGCGTGGCCTGGTGGCGTCCGGCGATGGCCTGGATCACCGGGTCCTTGATCACCTCGCCATAGGCCAGGCTCATGTAGGCGGTGATGTGGATGCCGTTGTCCTGCAGGAACTTCACCAGCAGGCGATTCTGCAGGTAGGGGTGGATTTCGATCTGGTTGGTGGCGATGGCATCGGCGCCGAGGATGCTGATCGCCTTGCGGGTCTGCGCGATGGTGAAGTTGGAGATGCCGATCTCGCGGGTCAGGCCCTGCGCCTTGGCTTCAGCCAGTGCGGACAGGTACTCCTCCATCGGCACGTCAACCTTGTCGTTCGGCGATGGCCAGTGGATCAGCGCCAGGTCGACGTACTCGGTGCGCAGCTTTTCCAGGCTCGTGCGCAGGCTGGCCAGCAGCGCATCGCGCTTGAACGCGGTGATCCAGACCTTGGTGGTCAGGTAGATGTCGTCGCGCGGCACGCCGGAATCGGCGATGGCCTGGCCGACCTCGGCTTCGTTGCCGTAGATCTGCGCGGTATCGATGGCGCGGTAGCCGACCTCCAGCGCGTTGCGCACGGAATCGATCACGGTCTGGTCTTTCAGGCGGAAGGTGCCGAGACCGAAGGCGGGGACAGTCATGGGGGGCTCCAGCAGAGGGGGAGGGAGGCGGGAATGTCCACGAAAGGGTAGGCCAGTCGCCGTGTGCATGCCGGCAACGGTGCATTGCGCCGCCGTATACGACCGCAGGTCCGCCGCGGGCCCTGGTGGGTGCGGACCGTGGGTCCGCACCGATTCCCGCCGTCGCCCAACCCACGGTCGGGCGCCACCGATCCCCGCGACGTGGGGAACCCGGAAGATGGCTCAGGCCGCGCGCGCCAACGCGTCCTTCGCCGCCGCCGTGGTCGACAGGTCGAACACATCCACCGCATCGATCAGGCGGTTGGCCTGTTGCTCAAGGCTGCGCGCGGCCGCGCTGGCTTCTTCCACCAGCGCGGCATTCTGCTGGGTGGTGCCATCCATCTGGACCACGGTCTGGCTGACCTGTTCGATACCCGCGCTCTGTTCCTGCGAGGCCGCGGAGATCTCAGCCATGATGTCGGTCACCCGCTGCACCGATGCGACAATCTCGGCCATGGTGTCGCCGGCCTCACGCACGCGCTGCGCGCCCTGTCCGACCTGTTCCACCGAGGCCTCGATCAGCGACTTGATTTCCTTGGCGGCCGCCGCCGAACGCTGCGCCAGTGTGCGCACTTCACTGGCGACCACCGCAAAGCCGCGGCCCTGTTCACCGGCCCGTGCCGCTTCGACGGCGGCATTCAGCGCCAGGATGTTGGTCTGGAAGGCGATGCCGTCGATCACGCTGATGATGTCGGCGATCTGCCGCGACGAGGTCTCGATCGCGCCCATCGTCGCCACTACCTGGCCGACCACGCTGCCGCCGTGCGAGGCGACCGTGTGTGCGCCGATCGCCAGCTGGTTGGCCTGGCGTGCGTGCTCGGCGTTCTGGCGCACGGTGGACGTCAGTTCTTCCATCGACGCCGCCGTCTCTTCCAGGTTGGCGGCCTGCTGCTCGGTGCGGCGCGACAGGTCATTGTTGCCGGCGGCGATCTCCGCGGCGGCGGTGTGGATGTTGCCGGAGGCGTGCTTGATGTCGGTGACGATGGTCGCCAGCTGCGTGGCGGTGGTATTGGCATCGCCGGCGATACGCGCGAACACACCCTGGAAATCACCGTGCATGCGTGCACCGAGGCGGCCATCGGCGATCGCGCGCAGCATCGTCGAGACTTCGCCGAGGTTCAGTTCGGTGGTCTGCATCAGGCGGTTCAGGCCATCGACCATCGCGCGGAAGTCGTGCTCGAAGCTCGCGCTGTCGCCACGCTGGCTGAAGTCTCCCGCGCCGGCAGCTTCGGCCAGGCGCCGGATTTCGCCATTGATCCTGCCGAGGTTGTGCTTGGCCATGTCCAGTGCTTCGGTGATCACCGCCTTCTCGCCGGGCAGGCGTTCCATGTCCTGGCTGAGGTCGCCGACCGCATAGCGGCTCATGATCGAGATCGCGCGCATCTTCACCTGGATATGCGCATCGACCAGCGTGTTGCAGTCGGCCACCATGGTGCCGAACGCGCCGGGAAATGCATCGGCCTCCATGCGATGGCTGATGGTACCGGCCTCGTGCGCCTGTGCCATCGCGGCCTGGGCATCCAGTACCCTGCGCAGGGTGGACTGCACCGCTTGCATGGCCTGCGCGAGGCGGCCGATCTCATCGCGGCTGCGCACCTGCACCACGTGCTGCAGGTCGCCGGCGGCCACCGCACGTGCAGCGGCTTCCACCGCCAGCACCGGCTGCACCACCGCGCGCCGCAGCCACCAGGCCAGGCCGATCAGCAGCAGCACGGCGGCCAGTACGGTCAGTGCCGCGCACAGCAGCAGGGTCTGCCGGGCCTGCTGCGAACGGGACGCCACCGCCGCTTCAGCCACCTGCGTGGCGTGCGTGCTCAGCGCATCCAGTGCCATCGCCACCGGGCGATCCTTGCCGCGCACCAGGTTGTCGCCGGCCGCGGGATCGTAGCCGGCCGCGGCAAATGCCTGCAGCGCCGCGTGATAGTCCTGCTGCAGCTGCGCGTGCAGGCCAACGAACGCCTGCGCCAGCTCACGCGTGCGCGGGTCCGGGCTGGTGGCCAGACTCTTGGCCAGTTGCTCGACCAGGCGGCCCTCGCTGTCGAAGCCGTCCAGGTGGCGTTGGCGCAGCGCGTCGTCGTGCCCGCGCAGCAGGACGTTCTTCCATTCCTGCACCTGGCCACGGAACTCACGCTGCAGGCGTTCGGCATCGCGGCTGTGCGCGACTTCGGGCGGGACCTCGGTGGACAACTTCAACCAGGCGGAGGCCAGGCCTGCCAGCGCGCACAGCAGGACCACGGCCAAGCCAACAGAAACCGCGCCGAGCAGCTTGGACTGCAGGCGCGGAGCACGGACAGACGCATTCATCGGGAAGCACTCTCGGGAAGGGGCAATGCGGTATCGACCCGCTACGCTCCCGCTGAAGTGCGACGAACATCACATTAGCGTTTCGTTTAGTGATGTGAAGAAAGTGTTTCATAGGACAAATGTGTCCATATGGAACAAATACGGACCCTGGACAGGGGATATAAATGTAACTAATGTAGTTACATGAAATCCGCGAACCCGCTCTCTGACGCCCTGCACGTGATGGCGCATCTGGTCGGCCAGGATGGCCCGCGCACCTCCGAGCAGCTGGCGTCCTGCCTGCCGACCCATCCGGTGGTGATCCGCCGCCTGCTGGCGCAACTGCACAAGGCCGGCCTGGTACGCAGCACCCGCGGCCATGGGGGTGGCAGCCAGCTGGCCCACGATGCGGCGGCGATCACCCTGCATGACATCTACCTGGCCGTGGGCGCACCGCCCCTGGTGCAGGTCGGTACCCGCGACGCCGGCCGCGGCTGCCCGATCCAGCAGCTGGTCAACAGCGCGCTGCTGGAGGGGGCACGCGAGGCACAGCGGTTGCTGGAGGCGCGCCTGCAGGCGACCACGCTGGACCAGCTCGGCGCCGACTTCGCCCGCCATCTCGCCCATCACCGTTCCCTGGAAGCTCACCATGAATCCTGATGTGCTCATCGTCGGCGGCAGCTACGCCGGCATTGCCGCCGGCCTGATCCTGGCCCGTGCCCGCCGCCCGGTCACCGTCATCGACGCCGGCTTGCCGCGCAACCGCTTCGCCAGCCATTCGCACGGCGTGCCAGGGCTGGATGGCATCAGTGGTGCCGAGCTGCTGAAGACCGCGCGCCAGCAGCTGCTGGACTACCCCACGGTGCGCTGGGTCCATGCCGAGGCCGTGCAGGCCAACGCCAGCGCAGAGGGTGTGGAAGTGCGGACCGCCGATGGCCAGGTGCTGGCCGCGCGC
The DNA here is from genome assembly GCF_059371555.1 of Stenotrophomonas sp. YJH_SMC_10. Classification (NCBI taxonomy): domain Bacteria; kingdom Pseudomonadati; phylum Pseudomonadota; class Gammaproteobacteria; order Lysobacterales; family Lysobacteraceae; genus Stenotrophomonas; species Stenotrophomonas sp. YJH_SMC_10. The sequence goes on from NZ_JCAFUS010000007.1 coordinate 113,927, forward strand.
AAGCTGCTGCTGGCCAGTGGCATCGCCGACCAGCTGCCGGCGCTGCCGGGTCTGGCCGAGCGCTGGGGCAGCACCGTGCTGCACTGCCCCTACTGCCACGGTTACGAAGTGGGTGGCGGCGCTATCGGCCTGCTTGGTGGCCATCCGATGTCCGCCAGCAAGGCACCGTTGTTCGCCGACTGGGGTAATGTCACGTTCTTCAGCATGGGACGGGACATCACCGATGAGGAACGCGCCGCCATGCAGCAGCGCGGGGTGCAGATCGAGACGTCACCGGTGCTGCGCGTGCAGGGCGACCAGCCGACCTGGCTGGAGGTGGAGCTGGCCGACGGCCGCCGCATCGCCCAGCGGGCGCTGTTCGTGCCGGCCACCCAGGTGATGGCCACACCGCTGGTGCAGCAGCTGGGCTGCACGTTGGCCGAGAGCCCGCTGGGCGAGCTGATCGAGGTCGACATGATGAAGCAGACCTCGGTGCCCAACGTGTACGCCGCAGGCGATGCGACCACGGTCGGCAACATCACCCTGGCCATGGCCGAAGGCGTGCGCGCGGGTATCGGCGTGCACCACGCGCTGGTGGCCGAAGACAGCGTGCCGCGCTGAATGTGCCGGGGGCAGATCCCTTTCGCAAAAAGGGATCTGACCCCCGACGCGACGTGCTGCTCTGGTAGAGGCCGGCCTTGGCCGGCACCGCTCGGTTACCCCTTCACGCACAGCACCTGGCGCAGGGTGTGCACCACCTCGACCAGGTCCAGCTGCGCGGCCATCACATCGTCGATCGACTTGTACGCGGCCGGTGACTCGTCCAGCACGCCGCTGTCCTTGCGGCATTCCACGTGCGCCGTGGCCTCGCGATGCTGGGCCAGCGTGATCTGCTGGCGCGCGGCGCCACGGCTCATCACCCGCCCGGCACCGTGGCTGCAGCTGTGGAAGCTGTCGGCGTTGCCCTTGCCACGCACGATGTAGCTGCGCGTGCCCATGCTGCCGGGAATGATGCCCAGCTCACCCTCGCGGGCACTGACGGCCCCCTTCCGGGTCACCAGCAGCTCCTGCCCGTGGTGCGTTTCCTTCTGCACGTAGTTGTGGTGGCAGTTCACCGCCATCGCCGCCAGCTGGAACTTCGGCAACCGGTGGCGCATCTCGGCCAGCACGCGCGACATCATCGCCTCGCGGTTCTGCCGGGCATAGTCCTGCGCCCACGACACGGCTTCGACGTAGTCATCGAACAGCGGCTCGCCTTCCATGAAGAACGCCAGGTCCTTGTCCGGCAGGTGGAAGCCGAGCACGCGCCGGGCCAGTTCCTCGCGCGCCCTCTCGATGAAGTAGGTACCGATCAGGTTGCCGGTGCCGCGCGACCCGCTGTGCAGCATCACCCACACCGTATCGGTCTCGTCCAGGCACAGTTCAATGAAGTGGTTGCCGCCACCCAGCGTACCCAGCTGGCGGTCCAGCTTGTCGGTGCGGATCCTGCGGTGCTTGTCCCTGATCTTCTCCAGGCCGGCGGCCAGCCCGGACTGCACCAGCCGGGTGTGGATGCTGTCGGGCATGCGGTGATGCTCGCCGCCGCGCCCATTGCCGACCGGAATGCTGCGCTCGATGCTGTTGCGCAGTTGCCGCAGGTCATCGGGCAGGTCGTTGGCGCGCAGCGTGGTGCGTACGGCCGCCATGCCGCAGCCGATGTCGACGCCGACTGCGGCCGGGATGATCGCACCGCGGGTCGGGATCACCGAGCCCACGGTCGCGCCCTTGCCCAGGTGCACGTCCGGCATCACCGCCACCCACGGCCCGACGAACGGGATCGCGGCGATGTTGCGCAGCTGCTCATGCGCCTGCGCTTCCAGCGGCACACCATTAACCCAGCCCTTGATCGGCGTGGTGCCCTCGGCGTGCAGCCATTGATAGTTGTGTTGAGTGTCCATGTCTTCGTGTATGTCCTTGATGGGCCGGCGGCGCGTCCCTGCGCCGCCGCGACCCCCTACCTGATCGTCACCAGCTGCTTCAGCACGCCATCCAGGCCGCCGAACACGGTGAGCGTGTCGATCTTCTCGGTGACCTTCTCCAGTGCCTCCAGCTCCTTCAAGCGCATCAGCACCGGGTTGTCCTCGATCAGCTTTGCGGTGTTGAGCTGCGAACGCGTGGCGTTGGCCTCCTCGCGGCGGCGGATCACGCTGGCCTGGGCCTGCTTCTCGGCCAGCACCACGCCGTTGAGGATCTCCTTCATCTCGCCCGGCAGGATCACGTCCTTGATGCCGACGCCGAGCAAGCGCACGCCGTGGCCCTCGATCGCCGCCTGCACATGGGCGGCGATCTCACCGTCCAGTGCTGCCTTGTCGCCCAGCAGCTCGTCCAGGCTGCGCGCGGCAATCGCCTGGCGCAGGCCGAACTGCAGCTGCCGGTAGACGAACTCATCGGCATTGCTGAGCGTGCGGTGTGCACGCACCGGGTCGACCACCTGCACGGTCGCGGCCAGGTTCACCCGCAGGGTCACCTTGTCACGGCTGAGCAGCTCCTGGCCGGACACGTCCAGCGAACGTGCACGCAGTTCCACGCGCTCCACCGACACGTTGCCGTTGAAGTTCCAGAACGCGTGCAGGCCGGCGTCCAGCGTCTGCCGCAGCGTGCCATCGATGAACAGCAGGCCCACCGACTCGCTCGGCACGGTGCTGATCACCGCCACACGCGGCAGCACGCCCAGCTGGCCCAGGCGCTGCTGCACGTCCACCGGAATGCGCGGCTCGTCACCCAGCGCCATCACGCGCACCTGGGTGTCGACCGAACCGCGCCAGTACAGGCGACGGCTGCCCGGCGGCAGGACTTCATCGATGCGGCCATTGCGCAGCAACAGGCCGACCTCGCTGGCGCCGACGTTGACGAGCACGAAGTGGGTGTCCAGCTGTGCGCCCAGCGCTTCGATCAGGCTGTCCTGGTCGCTGCCGGTATAGGCCGCGCCCTTCGATGCGGTGTGGATGTCTACCTGCGGGCGGCCGCCGAACAGCGACAGGCGGTGCACGCCCGGCAGCAGGATCTGCTGGAAACGACGGTTGCGATACACCAGGCCGCGCTCGCCGTCGCCGATCACGACCTTGATGGTCCAGAACATGGGAGTCTCTCCTTGTATGGCTCTGGTGGTTCGACCCGTTGCGGATGAATCGCCATGACCCGGGTCGATCAGGTCGTGGCGCGGCCGCCTGCACACCACGTGCAGGCAGCGGAAGAGGGCGGCCATCGGCGGACGGTCCGCGCGCGGAGCCTTCGGTGCACCGGCAGTGCTGCCATCGTCGTTCCCGGCAGGCAGCACCGGGGCGGAACGTGGCTGGCAGTGGCGGCGGGCCGGAGCCCGGCGTGCGGTCCGTTGCCGTCCACGCCCCGCCCGAAGGCGATGGCGGTGGACGGCGACGATGGCCGCTGGGGCTTGCGCCCCGGGTGTTGCTTCAGGTCATGACGTGACAGGTCATGTGGTTTGGAGTGGGAATCGAACCCACGACAGACGGAATCAGGATCCGTTGCTCTACCCTACTGAGCTATCCAGTTGGGGACCGCGCGGAATCGAACCGCGTACCGGCGAACCGGCGCCTGCCTCCAGCAGGCGATCCAGGCGATGGCATGTCCGCGACCTCCGGCATACGCCACGGCAACGCCGCGCGCACCAGCCCGTGGTGGAAACGGGACCGTTGGAGAATCGAGGGTGCAGGCCACCGACATTATCGCGAGCGATAATGTTTGGGAGCGATGCAGATAATGTCCAGGCGCCGCCACTCGCGCGAAGTAAATCCTTCGGCGGGGCGGGGAAATCCTGGGTCAGTGAGCGGCGGATTGCCGCGCGGGGTGCAGTTCTGGCATCGCGGGTCCTTGTGCCGACGCAAACGAAAACGCCCCCGGGACTTGCGTTCCGAGGGCGTCGCCAGGCCTCGGAGATCGGGGTGGCCGATCTCCGCAGGGCGGGTATCAGGCCGTTGTCAGCTGGGGTTCCTTGCCGAACGCGCGCGCCAGCACGTCCATGCGCAGGCATGGCAGCAGTTTGGCGATGGCGACGGAATGCGCGTTCAAGGGAAGTTTCCAGTGGTTGTTGAAACGAGGTGCGCACGATAAACCACGATTTAGTCGCGCGCAACCATTTTGTTCAATTATTTTCTTCTTTACCGCGCGATGCCGGCCAGCGACCGGCACTACCTGACTGTGTCATGCCGGCCAGCGGCCGGCACTACCTGACTGTGTCATGCCGGCCAGCGGCCGGCACCACCGGGTCTCAGGCTTCGGCGCTGGCGGCGTCAAGTTGCGCGATGTCCTGCACGCTCAGCGACAGATTGGCCGCTGCCAGCAGGTCGTGCAGCTGCTCGACGCTGGTGGCGCTGACGATCGGTGCGGTGACCGACGGCCGCGCGATCTGCCATGCCAGTGCGATCTGCGCAGCGCTCGCGCTGTGCTTGCTGGCCACGTCGTCCAGCGCCTGCAGGATGCGCAGGCCGCGCGGATTCAGATAGCGCTTCACCACGGTCTCGCCACGCGCCGGGCTCTTGGCTGCATCGGCCGGCGTGCGGTACTTGCCGCTGAGGAAGCCGCTGGCCAGCGCGTAGTAGCCGATCACGCCGATCTGTTCGCGCTGCACCAGGGGTTCCAGCTCCTTTTCGTAGCCGGCACGGTCATACAGGTTGTACTCCGGCTGCAGCGTTTCGTAACGCGGCAACTTGTAGTCGGTGGACACCTTCAGGGCATCGGCCAGGCGCGTGGCGCTGTAGTTGGACGCACCGATGGCGCGCACCTTGCCGGCTTCGATCAGCCGCCCGAACGCGGCCAGCGTCGCTTCCAGCGGCGTCGCCTCGTCATCCTCGTGGGCCTGGTACAGATCGATCACGTCGGTCTGCAGCCGGCGCAGCGAATCCTCGACCGCCGCATTGATGTTGTCCGGGGTCAGGCCAGGGCGCTCGGCCCACTTGGCCACCTTGGTCGCCAGCACCACCTTGTCGCGCTTGCCGCTGCGGGCAAACCACTTGCCGATCAGCGTTTCCGATTCGCCGCCGGCATTGCCCGGCACCCAGGCCGAGTACACGTCGGCGGTGTCGACCAGATTGAAACCGGCGTCAACGAAGGCATCGAGCAGGGCGAAGCTGGCCTTCTCATCGGCGCTCCAGCCGAACACGTTGCCACCGAAGGCGAGCGGACGTACATGCAGGCCGGAACGGCCCAGTTCGCGGGTTGCCGTCATGGGCACGGACTCCTTGGGGGAAGTGCTCCAGAATAGAACGCGTTGTGTGACCGTGCTGCGGCGGCAACCACAAAACAGTGTTCCGCGTCAGGCGCGCAGCTAACGTTTTGTGAACACCTGGTGCGCCGCGGCTGCTAGTCTCGCCGCATCTTCCGCTGGAGTCGCTCCGATGATGCCTGTTTCGTCCCTGCGTGGTTGCCGCCTGCTGCTTGCTTCGGCCCTGATTGCCGCTGTTCCTGCGTTCGCCGCACCGGCCACGGTGGCGCCGGCGAAGATCCAGGTGTCACCGGCCATCGACGCGGCGGTGAAGGCACCCACCCGTGATGCCAACAACGTCAAGCGCGACGGCTTCCGCCACCCGGCGCAGACGCTGTCGTTCTTCAAGGTGACGCCGGAAAAGACCGTCATCGAGATCACGCCCGGCAACGGCTGGTATTCGGAGATCCTGGCGCCGCTGCTGCAGGACAAGGGCCGCTACGTGGCTGCCGTGGTCGATCCGATGGCGGTGCCCGAGGGTCGCGGCCGTGACTACCAGCAGCGCAGCCGCGACAGCCTGGAAAAGAAGTACGCCGGCGCGCCGGCACAGTTCGGCAAGACTGCCGTGGTGGCCTATGATCCGGCCAAGCCGGTGTTCGGCCCGGCCAATTCAGCCGATGTGGTGCTGACCTTCCGCAACGTGCACAACTGGCGCAAGGCTGGCCAGGCGCAGGGCATGTTCCAGGGCTTCTTCAACGTGCTCAAGCCGGGCGGCGTGCTGGGCGTGGTCGAGCACCGCGCCAAGGCCGACGTGGCCGATGACGATGACACCGGCTATGTCGGCCAGCAGCAGGTGATCGCAATGGCCGAAGCCGCCGGCTTCAAACTGGACGCGCGCAGCGAGGTCAACGCCAACCCGCGCGACACCAAGGACCACCCGAACGGCGTGTGGACGCTGCCGCCGACCAACCAGCACGACAAGGCCGATGATGCGAAGTACCAGGCGATCGGCGAAAGCGACCGCATGACCCTGCGCTTCATCAAGCCGTAAGTGCGGCGCCGGGCTGCGCCCGGTGAGCGCTGCGGCGTCACAATGGACGTAAGGTGTATCCGCCGGGCGTGGCCCGGCCCTGCTGCCAATGGAGTGGACAGTTGAAGAAGGTGTTCTATATCGCTGTTGCAGTGCTGGTGTTGGCGCGGCTGATTGATTTCGTGTTCTACGGTGGCCATGCCTACGACCTGGTGGCGACGGTGGGGTTTGTCGTGCTGTTTGCCGGTGCGCTGCTGGAGGAGCGCGCGCGGGCCATGAATCCGCCGCCGGTTCGCCTGCGGCGCCGGGCCAATGTCATCGCGGCGTGCGGCATCGCACTGGTGCTGGGCTCTTTCCTGCTGGAGTGGAAGGTCTTCGGTTGATCGCGTCGCAGCTTCGGCGGGCGTGATGCCCGGTAGCGCCGGGCCGCGCTCGGCGAGCGGGCAGCGCGGCATGGGACAATGCCCACACCCGCCGCCTGCCGTGCCCGCAATGCTGATCGCCTTCAACAAGCCCTTCAACGTGCTCTGCCAGTTCACCGACCGCAGTGTGCCGCCACGGCCGACCCTGGCCGGGTTCGGCCTGCCGCCGCGCGTGTATGCCGCCGGCCGCCTGGACCATGACAGCGAGGGCCTGCTGCTGCTGACCGACAACGGCACCCTGGCGCACAAGCTCACCGACCCCCGGCACAAGGCCGACAAGACCTACTGGGTGCAGGTGGAAGGCACGCCCGGTGACGAGCAGTTGCAGCGGTTGCGCGACGGGGTGGAACTGAATGACGGGCCGACCCTGCCGGCGAAGATCGAACGCCTTGATCCGGCTCCCGCGTTGTGGACGCGCGATCCGCCGGTACGCTTCCGCAAGACCGTGCCTGACAGCTGGCTGGCGATCACGATCCGCGAGGGGCGCAACCGCCAGGTGCGGCGGATGACGGCGGCGGTGAACCTGCCGACACTGCGGCTGGTGCGGGTGTCGATGGGACCCTACCGGCTGGACGACCTGCAGCCCGGACAGTGGCGGCAGATCGGTTGAGACAGAAAGGGCCGGAGGCCTTGCGGCGTCCGGCCCTCATGCGCTGCCCTGGGGTCAGAGCCCTTCCTGCGGAAGGATCCGACCCCGGTGGATTCACGCGTCGCTGCCGATATCGCTGTGCTCGTCCACCACGGTATCGTTGCGGCGGTCACGCGCGCTGATCCGCTGCGCCTGCCCATTCACCACGTGGCCGTTGGCGGCCTTCTTCTTCTGCTGCTTGCGGTACAGCGCATAGCCGAGCAGGCCGACGCCCACTGCAGCGGCGGCGATGGTCACGGCCGGGTTGCGGCGGGCGAACTTGGTGGCGACCTTGCCACCGGTCTTGACGGCGCCCAGCGCCGCGCCGGTCTTGATCCAGTCACTGGCCTGCGGGCCAAGATGGCGCAGGCTGCCACCGGCGCTCTTCAAGCCGTCGCCGGCGCTATGGGCCAGGTCCAGGGCGCGCTCCAGAGCGCGGTCGGTGATCACGGTCAGCTTGCTCATGCGGGGGTCCTTTGCCTCGGGTCGAAGTCCAGTGTCGCGCGTTGCCCGTAAACGGTATGTCAGTCGGGGACGCAGGCGGTGTGACTTCAGCGTAGCCATTCAGGATCAGGCAGGTCCGCTAGGGGGAGTGCAGGCCGCTGGCCGGCAATGCGCTCCACCGGGTGCCACGGGGCTGCCGGCCAGCGGCCGGCACTACCCCTCAGGTCCCGCGCGGCTTGGCCCGGTGCGTGGCCGTGGCCGTCCACGGATCATCCGGCCACGGATGGCGCGGGTAGCGGCCCTTCATTTCCTTTTTTACTTCGGCGTAGGTGTTCTCCCAGAAGTTGCGCAGATCCTGGGTGACCTGCAGCGGGCGGCCGCCGGGGGAGAGCAGGTGCAGGGTCAGCGGCACGCGGCCATCGGCGATGCGCGGCGTATCGGTCAGGCCGAACAGTTCCTGCAGCTTCACCGCCAGCACCGGCGGCAGCGGATCGCCGCTATCGCTGTCCAGCGCATAGGTGATCGGCCGCTCGAGTCCGGATGGCACGGTGATGCGCGTGGGTGCATGACGCTCGATCAGCTGGCGTTGTGACCACTCCAACGGCGACTTCAGCGCCTCGCCGAAACTGGACTCGTCCAGCGCATCCAGGCGGCTCTTGCCGGCAAACGCGGGCTGCAGCCACTGTGCGCGGTTGGCCAGCAGGGCCGCGTCGCTGCAGTCGGGTAGATCCAGTTCCGGCATCCAGCGTCGAAGCGATTCGACACGGGCCTGCCACTGGCGCAGGCCTTCGGTCCACGGCAGGGCCTGCAGGCCGAGTTCGGCCACCGCATCGGTCAGCGCCTGCGCGGCATGCTGCGGATCGACCCGGCCAGCGGAGCGGCTGTCGAGCACGATGCGGTCGAAACGGGTCTCGCGCAGCGCCACCAGGGCGCGGCGTTCACTGTCCCAGCGCACCACGTCTTCAGTGACGAAGCGTTCCGGCCACGCGTTGCGCAGCCGGCCCTCATCCACCGGGGCGGCACGCAGCAGCAGCGCATCGCGCGCTTCGAAGCGCAGTTCGCTGGCCACCAGCCACGGTTCACCACGCAGGTCGCTCAGCTCGTGCAGGCGCGCGCTGCGACCATTGGCCAGCAGGTAGCGCAGGGGATCGCTGGGATGCTGGAAACCGATCCGGTCGGGGAAAGCGTGTGCGAGCAGGTCACCGAGTTCGTGCGCCTCGATGCTGGACGGCGGCGCGGTCTCGCAGCGCAGGCGTCGTCGCCACTGCTTGGCGGCAGCATCGATGGCGGCCAGCCCGCTGCGATGGGCGTCCACCGGCGCGCGGCCGTTGCGGAACGCGGCGAGTGCGCGCCAGCGGGCCGCCAGCGCGTCACCGCCCTGGCGCAGCGGGTCGCGCGCTTCCAGCAGGGCGGCCAGATCGGCGGCCAGGGCCTGCGCACGTGCATCGGGCGCTGCCAGCAGCATTGCCGCCATCCGTGGATGCGTGCCCAGCGCCAGCACGCGCCGGCCGAGTGCGGTGATCGCGCCACTGCTGGACAGCGCGCCCAGCCGCTGCAGCAGTTCGCGCGCGGCGCCCATCGGGCCGGCAGGTGGCGGATCGAGGAAGCGCAGGTCAGTGCTGCCCCAGGCGGCCAGTTCCAGCGCCAGTCCGGCCAGTTCCACCTGGTCGATCTCGGCGCGGCGTTGCGGCTCCAGCCGCTGCGACTGCGGCCACAACCGCCAGGCCACGCCTTCGGCCACGCGGCCGGCACGGCCCGCGCGCTGGTCCGCCGAGGCCTGTGCGATGGCCACCACGTCCAGCCGGGTGAAGCCGCTGTTGGGGTCGTAGCGCGGCTCGCGCGCCTGGCCGCTGTCGATCACCACGCGCACGCCGGGCAGCGTCACCGACGACTCGGCGACGTTGGTGGCCAGCACCACGCGGCGGCGCCCATCGCTGGCCGCCTGCAGTACGCGCGCCTGCTGTTCCACCGGCAGTTCACCGTGCAGGGCCAGCACCTCCACGCCGGCATCCAGCGATTCCTGCAGGCCCGCTTGCACCCGCGCGATCTCGCGCTGGCCTGGCAGGAACACCAGCAGGTCACCCGGATGCTCGGCCAAGGCCTGCTGTACGGCGCGGCGCACCTGCAGTTCCAGGGTTTCATCGCGGCGCGCCGGGAAGTGGCTGATCGCCACCGGATAACTGCGGCCCTCGCTGCTCAACCGCGGTGCATCGAGGAAGCGTGCCAGCCGCTCGCCGTCCAGCGTGGCCGACATCACCACCAGGCGCAGGTCGTCACGCAGCTGCGCCTGCACGTCCAGCGCCAGCGCCAGCCCGAGGTCGCCACTGAGGTGGCGCTCGTGGAATTCGTCGAACAGGATCGCACCGACCTCTTCCAGCATCGGGTCGTCCTGCAGCATGCGGGTCAGGATGCCTTCGGTGACGACTTCGATGCGCGTGCGTGCCGAGATCCTGTTCTCGAAGCGGATGCGGTAGCCGACCGTGCCGCCGACGTCCTCGCCGAGCTGTCGCGCCATGAACAGCGCGGCACTGCGTGCAGCGACCCGGCGCGGCTCCAGCAGGACGATCTTCCGCCCCTGCAGCCACGGTGCATCGAGCAGCGCCAGTGGCACCTGGGTGGTCTTGCCGGCGCCAGGTGGCGCTTCCAGCACCAATCGAGAGTGCTGTCGAAGTACGTCCAGGACCTGCGGAATCAGCGTGGAGATCGGGAAAACAGGCGGTTTCATGTTCCAAGGATAAACGTCCCGGCGCCGACGTGGCTTGACCCCGCAAGGTCGGGGTGTTCTGGTAACGCGCCCTGCCTCCGGCCTGCCCATGCGTCCCAGCCTCCTGCTTGCCTCACTCCTGCTGCTGCCTACGTGCAACAGTGCCAGCGCCGCGCCGTCCGACACAGCCCACCCGATGGCGCGCCTGCTGGGTGCGGACGTTCAGCAGCGCTACCTGCCGCAGGGCATGAGCGATGAACTGTCGATCCGGCGTGCCTATGAACAGGGCATTCTGCGTTCGCCGGACTTTCCTTCGCTGGAAATCTCCGGCGACCAGGCTTTCATCTTCTTCGCCCAGTTCGCGCGCAGCAGGATGGGGCCGACCTTCAATACCTTGACCGTGTGCCACAATCCAGACGGCTTCCGGCTGTTGGTCGGAGGTGGATCGCGCCAGTCCTGCGCAGCACGCCCCGACGCGGGGATGCGGTTCATCCGCCAACGAAATGGCGACCTGGTGTGCGAGCCCTGCGCTGCGCTCAACTTGCCGGAGCGCTGGGAGCGCCACGACCGCCACACGCATTGACCCGCCGATCACTGCCGAGGCGGGCGCTACAATGTGCACGAATACTGCCCAGTAGCCCCCCATGCACCTGATCGATATCGGCGCCAACCTGACCCACGACTCCTTCGACCGCGACCGCGATGCCGTGCTGGACCGCGCGCGCCAGGCCGGCGTTGTGCAGATGGTCATCACCGGCGCCAGCCGCGAGCACTCGCCGCTGGCCCTGCAGCTGGCGCAGCAGCACCCGGGCTTCCTGTACGCCACCGCCGGCGTGCACCCGCACCACGCGGTGGAATACACCGAGGAATGCGATGCCGAAATGCGCGCGCTGCATGCCCACCCCGAAGTGGTGGCGGTGGGCGAGTGCGGGCTGGACTACTTCCGTGACTTCTCGCCGCGCCCGGCCCAGCACCGTGCGTTCGAGCGCCAGCTGCAGCTGGCGGTAGACAACGGCAAGCCACTGTTCCTGCACCAGCGCGACGCGCACGCCGATTTCATGGCGCAGATGAAGAACTTTGAAGGGCGCATCGGCCCGGCGGTGGTGCATTGCTTCACCGGCGAACGCGATGAGCTGTTCGACTACCTGGACCAGGACTGGTACATCGGCATCACTGGCTGGCTGTGTGACGAGCGCCGCGGCGCGCACCTGCGCGAACTGGTGAAGAACATCCCGGCCAACCGCCTGATGATCGAGACCGATGCGCCGTACCTGCTGCCGCGCACGCTGAAGCCGATGCCGAAGGACCGCCGCAATGAACCGATGTTCCTCTCGCACATCGTGGAAGAACTGGCCCGTGACCGGGGCGAGGACGTGGCCGTGACTGCGGCCAATGCCACTGCCGCCACGCGTGCGTTCTTCCGCCTGCCCGACGCGGGTTGATGGTAGTGCCGGCCGCTGGCCGGCAGCACATCCTGATTGCCGGCCAGCGGCCGGCACTACCGGAGCAGGTCGCGCAGGCCCTCACGGTAGCTGGGGAATCGCGGCTGCCACCCCAGCGCGGCACGCGTGCCGCGACTGTTGATGCGCTTGCTGCTCTGGTAGAAGCGCCGCAGGGCCGGGCTCAGCGCCGGGTCATCCCAGGCCACGGCGGGTGGCATCGCAAATCCCCCCAGCTGCGCGGCGAAGGCCAGCACGTCCTGCGGCGGTGCCGGCTCGTCATCGCTGGGCAGGTACATCCCCTGCGCTACCGGTCGCTGCATCGCCGCGATGATCACCGCGGCCAGATCCTGCACGTGCAGGCGGTTGAACACCAGGCCAGGGCGCACCACGTGGCGTGCACGCCCCTGCGCCAGCTGCAGCAGCGCATTGCGACCCGGTCCGTAAAGGCCGGGCAGGCGCAGTACCGCAGAGGCAATGCCGCGTTGCTCGGCCAGCGCACGCCACTGGGCTTCCGCGAGCCGGCGCTGCACGCCGACGGCTTCAGTGGCGTCCGCCACGCTGGATTCGTCGATCCAGCCGCCGGCACGGTCGGCATACACCGAGGTCGATGACAGATAGCCGACCCAGCGCAAGGCCGGGCTGGCGTGCAGCGCCGGCAGCAGCATGCGCAGCGCCGGGTCACCCTCGGCATCGGCCGGTACGCTGCACAGTACGGCCTCGGCGCGCGCGATCTCCTCGAGCAGGCCGGGCGCAGGCGGGGTACCGGCCTGCAACGGGTACCGACGCAGGCCATCGTCGGACGACGCTGCCGGATCACGTACTGTCCCGGCAACCTGCACGCCGCGCGCCTGCAGCTGCGCGGCCAGCACGCGTCCGCTCCAGCCCAGGCCGAGGATCAGCACCCGTCCCGGCAGCGCGCTCGCCTGCGGGCTGAGGCTCACGCGCTGCGCAACGCCTGGTAGGCCTGCAGGCTGCTGTAGGCCACCTGCAGCAGCAGCGCTTCCTGGTCGGCCTTGCGCGCACGCGCCAGCATGTCGCCGACGATCTGCTCGGCCTCCACCTGCTGGCCCGCTTCCAGGTCACGCAGCATCGATGCCTTCAGTGCCGAGCCGGCCTGGGTCAGGGTGCCGCGCGCGGTGTCCTGCGCGGCCTCGGGAATCGGTTCGCCGGCGGCTTCGGCAACGGCCAGGCATTCGTCGTACAGGCCGCGCACGATGGCCTGGCCATCATCGGTGGCGACGATGGTGCCGATGTCGGCACGCAGCAGGCAGGTTGCCGCCGCCAGCGCGGTCAGGAAGGTGTACTTGATCCACTGTTCCTGGCCGATGCGGTCGCTGGCCACGTGGTCCAGGTTGGCCTTCGCGCAGACCGCAGCGAAGGCGCGCACGCGCGCGGAATCCGCATCGCCATCACGCTCGCCGAACGTCAGCTTGGCCGGTTTGCCCAGGTGCAGCACCGCGCCATCGGGTGCCTTGGTGGCGCTGATGAAGCACAGGCCGCCGAGCACGGCCTCGCGGCCGAAGCGCGCGTCCAGCGCGTGGTAGTGATGCAGGCCATTGAGGATCGGCAGCACCGTGGTGCCCGCGCCAACGGCCGGGGCAATGGCGTCAATGGAGCTGTCCAGGTCGTAGGCCTTGCAGCTGAGGATGACCAGATCGAACGGCGTCTCCGCAGCGAGCGCGGGCAGCGCATCGGCGGTGACGTGCTGCACCGGGAAGCGGGCATCGCCCAGCGGGCTGCGGATGACCAGGCCGTCGCGGTCCAGCTGTGCGGCGCGTGCCGGGCGCACCAGGAAGGTGACATCGACGCCGGCCTGGGCCAGGCGACCACCGAAGTATCCGCCGGTACCGCCGGCGCCGAGGATCAGGATGCGCATTGCACGTTCACCGTGTGCTGGGGGAATCAGAACTGCGATTGTGCCGGAGATCGCGGCCAACGGCGGTGCCCCTCGTGGTGGTTCGCGGAAAGCACGGTTCAGTGGGGTTGGCCGGGTGCGGCCACCACGGAAAACAGATCAGGAGCGGAAGCGGGGTCGCTCGCTGCGCGAGCGGGTGTAGAGCCGCGCTCAGGGCAGCTGTTCGCTGAAGCCTTCGGTGTATCCCAATAGAAGCGTGGTGCGGGAGGTCAGCGTTGCAGCCAGCTGTGACCAGGCGTCGTGCGTTCCGGCAGCGTAGACGCGCTGCAGGTCCGCGACCAGAGCGTCCGCTTCCGCAGGCGACGGCGCGCTGTCGCGCTGGAAGCCCAGCCACGATGCGCCAAGCCCGAACAGGCGGTAGTCGTAGTGCTTTTGCAGGTGCCGGATCAGGGCGTGGTTCTGGAAGATGTTCCAGTCCGCGCTGAAGTAGCCGTTGGGCAGGGCGGCGATCAGCAGGTCGTCACGATCCACGGGCACCTGTTGCACGCAGACCACCTCGTCGACGATGAGGTCCGGTGCGGCATTGGCCGCGACCAATGCCTCGATGTCTGCGTCATTGCACATCAGTGTGCCTGCCAGCGCGCTCCAGTCCAGCCGATGAGAGGAATGCTCGAGCTGCGCGACCACATGCGCCAGCAACCGCCCGCGTGCCGCCAACGCATCGTCGGGGGTTGCCGGGTCTTCGTCCTCGTAGAGCGCGATGCGCGCGTCGTCTGACGCGTGCATGCTGGTGTAGCGGCACTGGCCGGCATCATCGAGCGTGCACAGGTAGCGATACCGGGGATCAGCCGCGTGCCGCGAGGCCAGGTATTCCAGCACCTCATCCAGCGTGGGTGAATCGCCCAGCAACGCATGGCTGAAGGCATCGATGGGGCCATCCGATACGGCCTCGTCCAACGGAATGGAAGTGATCTTCATCGCCACAGCCTAGCCGTAATCCGAAACGAAAAGAGCCAAGCATCGGCTTGGCTCTACAGGGGGCGCTTCATCCGCGCATGGCGTGGATCCAGTGTCGCCGGCCAGCGGCCGGCACTACCACGCAGGTCTCAACTGCGCATGCCCACGCCACGGCGCAGCAGCCACAGCGCCACCAGGGTCAGTACCACCACGAAACCGACCATGAGCGCATACGCCACCGTCACCGGCACGTCGCTGCTGCCCAGCAGGCCATAGCGGAACGCATTGACCATGTAGAAGATCGGGTTCGCGTGCGTGGCCGCTTCGGCCCAGCCCGGCAGCAGCTTCACCGAATAGAACACGCCGCCCAGGTAGGTCAGCGGGGTCAGGATGAAGGTCGGCACGATCGCCACGTCATCGAACTTCTTGGCGTACACCGCGTTGATGAAGCCGGCCAGCGAGAAGATCGTCGCGCCCAGCAGCACCGTGGTCAGCGTCACCAGCGGGTGCGGGATGCGCACCGGTGTGAAGAACATCGCGATGATCAGCACGATCACGCCCACCATCAGGCCGCGCAGCACGGCACCGGCCACGTAGCCCCACAGGATCACCCAGTTCGGCATCGGGCTGACCAGCAGTTCCTCGACGTGGCGGCCGAACTTGGCACCGAAGAACGAGGAACTGATGTTGCCGTAGCTGTTCTGGATCACGCTCATCATCACCAGGCCCGGCACGATGAACTGCATGTAGGTGTAGCCGCCCATGTCACCCACGCGCGACCCGATCAGGTTGCCGAAGATCAGGAAGTACAGGGTCATGGTGATCGCCGGCGGCACCAGGGTCTGGCCCCAGATGCGCATGATGCGGGCGACTTCGCGGCGCACGATGGTCATCAGTGCGATGCGGTTGCGCTGGCCGTCGGTCAGCTCGGTGGTGCTCATGCAGGCTTCTCCAGGTTGCCGGTGAGGCGCACGAACAGCTCCTCCAGGCGGTTGCTCTTGGTACGCATCGAACGCACGCGGATGCCGGACGCGTTGAGCGTGGCGAACACGCGGTTGAGGTCCATCGCACGCGGCATGTCGATGTCCAGGGTGTGCGGGTCCGGCGCGGTCAGCGTCGCGCCTTCGATCACCGGCAGCTGCGCCGGCAGGTCGCCGTCGATGTCCAGCAGGAAGCCTTCCACGTCCAGCTTGGCCAGCAGGGTGCGCATCGGCCCCTGCTCGACGATCTGGCCGTGGTTGATGATCGCCAGGTGGCGGCACAGGTATTCGGCTTCTTCCAGGTAGTGAGTGGTGAGGATGATCGTGGTGCCTGCGGCATTGATCTCCTTCAGCACGCGCCACATGTCGCGGCGGATCTCGATGTCCACGCCGGCGGTCGGTTCGTCCAGGATCAGCAGGCGCGGGCGGGTCATCATCGCGCGGGCGATCATCAGCCGGCGCTTCATGCCGCCGGACAGCGTGCGGCTCATCACCTGTGCTTTTTCCCACAGGTGTGCGCGCTTGAGTTCCTCTTCGGCGCGTTGCTCGGCCTCCTCGCGGGGCACGCCGTAGAAACCGGCGTAGTTCACCAGTATGTCGAAGGGCTTCTCGAACAGGTTGAAGTTGATTTCCTGCGGCACCAGCCCGATCAGGCGCATGGTGGCGCTGCGGTTGACCACCAGGTCGCTGCCGAACACCTCCACCTTGCCCTCGCTGAGGTTGACCAGGGAGCTGATGATGCCGATCAGGGTCGACTTGCCGGCCCCGTTGGGGCCAAGCAGGGCGAAGAAATCGCCCGGGGCCACTTCCAGGGAAACGCCCTTCAGGGCCTGGGTGCCGTTGTCGTAGGTCTTGCGCAGGTCGCGCACGCGCAGGGCGGGCGCCGTATCGTTCTGGGATGCCAAGCTCGAAGCCTTCGCGCCCATGGGCTGGCGCTGGAGAGGGGCGGGGAGGGGCTATTATAGAAGACCCCGAGGGCTTGCCCCGGCTACACACTGTCCCGAAAAGTCGTGCCTGTTCAATTCCCCCTCAAGCTGGTCGGCCGCCGCATGCTGGCCCCGACCGTCGGCCACTACCAGTTCGTGCGTGATGATGGACAGCCGCTGGATTTCCAGCCCGGCCAGTTCATCCAGGTCCATTTCAGCTACGCCGACGGCACCGAAACCA
This sequence comes from Stenotrophomonas sp. YJH_SMC_10, assembly GCF_059371555.1. NCBI lineage: Bacteria > Pseudomonadati > Pseudomonadota > Gammaproteobacteria > Lysobacterales > Lysobacteraceae > Stenotrophomonas > Stenotrophomonas sp. YJH_SMC_10. Next base: position 130,732 of record NZ_JCAFUS010000007.1, read on the forward strand.
AGCGCAGCTACTCGCTGGCGACCATCCATGACCACGCGCTGGGCCCGGGCGAGGCGGTCGACATCGCGGTCAGTTTCGTGCCCGGTGGCGCTGCCACGGCGCTGTTCGAGGCGCTGGAGCACGGCAGCCGGATCAACGCGTCGGGCCCGTATGGACGGTTCTGCCTGCACCCCGGCGACCACAACGGCCGCTACCTGCTGATCGCCACCGGTACGGGCGTCACCCCCTATCGCTCGATGCTGCCGCTGCTGGAAAAGGCCATGGCCGAGCGCGGTGTGGAGATCGTGCTGCTGCAGGGCGCGCGCACCCCGGGCGAGCTGCTGTACAGCGAAGATTTCTACAGCTTCGCCGAAAAGCACCCGAACTTCCGCTATGTTCCGTGCTTGTCGCGCGAGCTGCCGGCCAACCCGCACCCGGACGTGCAGCATGGCTACGTGCAGCAGGCGCTGGCCGGCTTCACGCCGGACCCGGCCACCGACATCGCCTACCTGTGCGGCAACCCGGACATGGTCGATGCCTGCGCCGAGCTGCTGAAGGCCGCCGGCCTGGGCAACCCGCAGATCCGCCGCGAGAAGTACGTCAGCAGCAAGTAAGTCCGGGTCGTGCCGGCCGCTGGCCGGCAATCGCATGAACCCCGCGGTAGTGCCGGCCGCTGGCCGGCAACCGCATGAACCCGGTCGTGCCGGCCGCTGGCCGGCAACCGCACGAACCCCGGTAGTGCCGGCCGCTGGCCGGCAACCGCACGAACCCCGGGTAGTGCCGGCCGCTGGCCGGCAATGGCACTGGCCGGCAACCCTGGAAACCGGAGGCGACCCTACGCCGCCCCCGGTGCCCTGCCTTCAGTACTCGATCCAGGCATCGCGCCAGGCAGAGCCGGTACCCGGACGGTAGGCTTCGGCGTTGACATTGCACCAGGCGCCCTCCGGGAACGGGCGGCAGGCGTAGAGCTTGCCGTCCGAGCCCTTGACCACGGTTTCGCCGGGCTTATAGCTGCCGATACCTTCCGGATACACGAAGTCGTAGTCACCCGGCGGCGGATCGACCGGATCCGGCAACGCCGTGTCGAGCTGGAAGCGATGGCCCGGCTTCAGGTAGACGCGGTTCCCGGTGGCCGAGGCGATGGGGGTGATGATGCCGTTGTTCAGTACACCCACCCGGGCATGCTGGGCCGAAGCATTGACCTTGCGGCCCAGCGCCAGCGGCCATTGCGTGGCGGAGGTCTGCCCGGTGGCAAGGGTCATCTTCGGGCTTTCCAGGTCATTGCCGCTGGCGTTGAACACGCGCAGGGTCAGGGTGGTACCGGTCTCCAGTTCCCCCCGCGCGGTGATGGCCCCCGCGTCTTCCCACTCCGGTGGCGGGGTGATGTCACCCCCCTCAAAACGTACGTCGGCACAGGTATAGAACGCTTCCTTCGAATCGGAGCGCTGCCACGTGTTGTAGATCACGTGCTGGCCGCTGCGCTTGGGCAGTGGGCAGTCCAACTTGTAGACATCGCCCGAAAGCGGCACGTTGCCCAGCGTGCAGAACGCCTCCAGATCGGCCCAGCGCAGCGGGCTGCCCGGCTGCCAGCCCTCGCGGGTGACGTAGAACGTCCAGTCGCGGGTGGCGTGCGGTGCCGGTGCCTTGAACTCGAATGTGTAGCGGCCACGTGCGTCGGCGCGGATCGGCGAAGTCTGCCAATCGCTGCGGTTCAGGTCCAGGCCGCGGTACTTGCTGTTGCCACCGCTGCACAGCTCGCCATCCGGCACGACGGCCTGGTGGTTGCCATCGGCCTCGGCCTGGTTGATCCCGGCCCAGTCGTAGAACGGTTGCGCGCCACCGATCGCCTTGGCGGCGGCGCAGGCCGGATGGGTCGGGTTTTCAGGATTCCCCTGGTAACAGGCGTAGACGCGGCTGAAGGGTTTGGACAGGGTGCCGTGGGCGAACGCGCTGCCGGAGGCGACGATGCCGGCAAGCGCAGACAGCGCGAAAAACGTCCGATGGGACAGATGCATGCAGATCTCCTGTGGGTGGTGGAACCCCGCGAAGTCTCGGCATGCGCACTGCCCGTATCCATCGGATTACTTTGAAAGGCAACGCGGATGGCGTCGCCTGGGAGCGGCTTCACACTCACCCGCTGGCTTGCCTCACGCTTTGCAGGGAACGGTGCTCGACCACCGTTCCCTGCGCGTGTTCTCAGTAAGCGATCCAGGCATCGCGCCAGGCCGCGCCCACGCCCGGCCGGTACGCCTCGGCATTGACGTTGCACCACGCGCCCTCCGGGAACGGGCGGCAGGCATACAGCTTGCCGTCGCTGCCCTTCACCACGGTCTGGCCCGGCACATAGCTGCCGATGCCCGCCGGGTACACGTGGTCGAAGTCACCGCCGGGCGACGGCGTGCCCGGGTCCGGCACGCGGGTATCGAGCTGGAAGCGGTTGCCGTCCTTCAGGTACACGCGGTTGTCGGTCGCCGAGGCTGCCGGCGTGATCACGCCATTGCTGAGCACGCCGACGCGTGCATGCTGCGCGCTGGCATTGACCTTGCGCGCCAGCGCCAACGGCCACTGCGCCGCCGTGGTCTGGCCACTGGCCAGCGTGACCTCCACGCGTTCGACATCGTTGCCGCCGGCATTGAACACCCGCAGCGCCAGGGTGGTTCCCACCGGCAGCTCGCCGCGCGCGGTGACCGGGCCGGCATCCTGCCACTGCGGTGCCGGTGTCGTCCCCCCAGCACCGCCCTCGAAGCGCACGTCCATGCAGGTGTAGAACGCCTCGGTGGAATCCGAGCGCTGCCAGGTGTTGTAGATCACATGCTGGCCGCTGCGCTGCGGCAACGTGCACTGCAGCTTGTAGGTGCCATCGGCCGACAGCGGCGTGTTGCCCAGCGTGCAGAACTCCTGCAGATCGGCCCAGCGCAGCGGGCTGCCCGGCTGCCAGCCTTCGCGGGTGACGAAGAAGCGCCAGTCACGGGTGGCGTGCGGTGCGGTCGCCTTGAACACGAAGGTGAACTTCCCATTGGCATCGGGCTGGATCGGCGTGGTCGGCCAGTCACTGCGGTTCACGTCCAGGCCGCGGAAGGTCGGGTTGTTGCCGCTGCACAGCTTGCCGTCAGGTACCACGGCCTGGTGGTTGCCGTTGGCGTTGGCCTGGTTGATGCCGTTCCAGTCGTAGAACGCCTGCGAACCGCCAACCGCCTTGGCGGCGGCGCAGGCCGGATTGGTCGGGTTCTCGGGATTGCCCTGGAAGCAGGCATAGACGCGGCTGACCGGCGTGGTCATGGTGCCGTGGGCGAACGCGTTGCCGGCCAGGCACAGGCCCGCAGCCGCGAACGCGGTGGCCAGCAGCAGCGGTGTGGATCGGAATGACATGGCGCATCCTTGTGGTCGTCGAAAGGGGACGGTGACCGCAGGAGCTGCACGGCGTTGCGGGCTTTCGGCGGCACCACGGCGAGTATCGAGTCGTGATGCGGGCGACGGAACCCGCGCAGTGCCGATCCGTGACTGCGCATGTGAAGCCCTTCCCGCAGGCTTCACGCCGGGCTGAACGGATGCGCTGGACGTCACGTGACCGGCGTGGCATCGATCACGTCATGGAGGTTGCCCGACGTGGTCTGCCTGTCCACCCGATCCGCCTGGCACGAGAAGCAGCCATGCGCGGCGTTGTGCAACTGGACAAAGGCCACCGCAGGGTCGGCGAACAGCGCATCCAGCCGGTCGGCAACGTCGCTGCCCGCGCAGACCTGGGCACCGCGCATCAGCGCGGCGTGGTCATAGGCGCGCACCGAGATCATCCGGCGCTGCACGTACGGGGGCACTTCGCCCGGTGGCAGCACGCAGCGGGTCACGCCGCGCTGCACGAAGATCGGGCCGGAGGCGCGATACGGCGAGTGCAGCGGCAGGTGGACGTGGGGCAGCAGGAGCAGTTCGCTGCCCGGCGGCGGATCGCTCAGGCTGACCCGGCAGGGATGGCCGCCGCTGTCGCCCGCCCAGCGGCGCTGGATGCCGAGCGCGGCGAGCGCGCTGTCGCTCAATTCGAACAGGTGCAGGAACGGGCGGTGGTCGATGCCACCGAGGTACCACGTGTGCATGGGTGTCTCCTTGGGTTTCCAGCGGATAGTGCGCAAGCGCCGGCCGTCGTGCTCGCCGTTTTCAGACCCCGCATCGCCGTCGGGCCGGAGCGGGCGGCAGGGATCGCGCGGCAAGGCGCTAAGATGCGCGCGCCGCCCCGGCCGACGAGTGCCGCATGTCCCTGGATTTCCCCACCATCACCGTGCTTGGCTTCCTGCTCTGCATCGGCATTGCGGTGGGCTTCTCGCTGCTGCTGGTCGTACTGCGCGGGCAACCGGTGCTGCGGCAGTGGACCATCAGCCTGTGGCTGTTGACCCTGGGGGTGACCCTGCTGGCGCTGCGGCCCTACCTGCCGCTGGTGCCGGCGGTGCTGGCCGGCAATGCGGCGATGGCCGGCTGCGGGTTGATGATGCTGCGCGGCATGGCCCTGCATCTGCAACGGCCGTTGCCGCTGTGGTGGCCGCTGCTGATGGCGACCGCGTTCATGGCCTGCATCTTCGCCTTCCTGGTGCCGTGGCCGGACCTGGGCATGCGGCTGCTGGTGTTCAGCGTGTTCGCACTGATGGTCGACGGCTGGATCGCCGCGTTGCTGCTGCGGCATGCACCGCCACAGCAGCGCACCAGCTGCCGCCTGGCCGCTGCCGTGTTCCTGGCAGAGGCTGCGTTGTACGCGGTTCGCCTGTTCCTGCCGGTGGCGCCCGACGCCGGTGAGGACATCATGCGGACCGGCTCGCCGATGTTCGCCACTTATATCGCGGGGGTGATGCTGGAACTGGCGCGTTGCTTCGCGATGGTACTGCTGCTGGTCGAGCGCATGCTGGTGGACCTGCGCCGCGCGGCCCGCACCGACGGCCTGACCGGCCTGCTCAACCGCAGCGCAGTGCTGGCCGATGGCCAGGCGCAACTGCAGAAGCTGCGCCGCCAGCGCCGGCCGCTGGCATTGCTGCTGGTCGACGTGGACCACTTCAAGAAGATCAATGATCGCTGGGGCCATCTGGCCGGCGACCAGGTGCTGCGCCATTTCGCGGCGACGCTGCAGCACTGCGTGCAGGGCCATGAGCACCTGCTGGGCCGTTACGGTGGCGAAGAATTCGTGCTGGTGCTGGCTGGAGGCACGCGCGGCGAAGCCATGGAACGGGCGGCGGCGATCCGCGCGCGACTGCAGCAGCGGCCAGCGCTGCTGACCGATGGGCCGGTGTGGGTCACCGCCAGCGTCGGCCTGGCGATGGACGCGGGGCAGGGCGATCTGTCGACGTTGCTGGCCGCTGCCGATGCCGCCCTGTACCGGGCCAAGGCCGAAGGGCGGGACCGCCTGGTCTGCGCGCCGCCGGCGGCCGATTCGCCATTGCCCATCGCCCCCGGCGCGCTGCCCGTGTAAGTTGAGTCACATCTTCCGCGGCAGCCCGTCGTGGTCGACAGGAACGTCCTCCAGGGGAAACGAGCACGATGCAAAGACACCACCTCGCGCTGGCCGGAATGCTGGCCAGCCTGTTGCTTGCCGGGTGCAGCCCGTCGCCGGCAGCCGACGCCGGCAGCGCCAGCGATGCACCCAGCCGCCGCTTCGGCACGATCGACTTCCAGCCCTGCACGCTGTCCACCGTCGGCGCCAGCGCCAACGTGGAAGCGCAGTGCGCCACCCTGCAGGTGCCGGAGGACCGGGCCCGGCCTGAGGCTCGCCGCATCGACCTGCGCATCGCCTGGCTGGAATCGGGCAGCAGCGGTTCCAGCCAGCCCGATCCGGTGTTCTTCCTCGCCGGTGGCCCTGGCCAGGCGGCCAGCGAAGTGGCCGTCGTCGTCGACACCGCGCTGCGCCAGGTACGCAAGCAGCGTGACGTGTTCCTGATCGACCAGCGCGGCACCGGCGGCTCGAACCCGCTCAGCTGCCTGGGCGCGGACGGCAAGGATCTGCCGATGGGCGAAGACGACGCGTCTTCGGAGGCCTCGCTGCGCGACTACGCCCAACGCTGCGCCGCGTCGCTGCAGGGGCGCGCCGATGCGCGTTTCTATACCACCACCGAAGCCATCGCCGACCTGGATGCGGTGCGGGCGGCGCTCGGCGTGGACAAGGTCAACCTGGTCGGCGGTTCCTACGGCACCCGCGTGGCCCAGCGCTACGCCGGCGCCTACCCGCAGCACACGCGCAGCATCGTCATCGATGGCGTGATACCGAACGAACTGGTGGTCGGCGGTGACTTCGCGACCACGTTCGAGGATGCGATCGCCCTGCAGTCGGCGCAGTGCCGCAAGGACGCCGCCTGCAGCAAGCGTTTCCCGACCGATACCCGCGCGCAGCTGCGCAGCGTGGTCGACACCCTGCGCCGTGCGCCGGTCCCGGTCGAGTATCGCGACCCGGGTACCAACGCACCGCGGCAGGATGTCCTGACGCCGGACAGTGTGGTCGGCCTGGCCTTCGCCTTCTCGTACGTGCCGCAGTATTCCTCGCTGTTGCCGCTGGTGCTGGATGAGGCCGCTCATGGCCGCTACGCGCCGCTGGCGTCGTTGGCCCGCGGTGCGAACCGCAGCATGGATTTCCAGATCAACCGCGGCATGCAGTGGTCGGTGATCTGCAGCGAGGATGCACCGCGCTACCACGCGCCGGCCGAAGATCCCGCGCGGCTGTTCGGCAACGAGGTGGCCAGTACCTTCTTCGCCGCCTGCCCGGTGTGGCCGCACCGGCCGGCGCCGGCGACCGGTGCGGTGCCACTGCGCAGCAACGTGCCGGCGCTGTTGCTGTCCGGTGAGCTGGACCCGGTGACGCCGCCGCGCTATGCCGCGCAGGTACTCAAGGGCCTGCCCAACGGCCGCGCGCTGGTCGCCCGTGGCCAGGGCCATGGCACCCTGGCCGCCGGCTGCATGCCGCGCCTGCTCGGCCAGTTCATCGACACGACCGATGCCAAGGCGCTGGATGCCGGCTGCCTGGACACGCTGAGCTACGTGCCGGCGTTCACCTCGTTCAACGGATGGGAACCATGATCGTCGCCGACAGCCTGCACAAGGCCTTCGATACCCGCACGGGCCGCATCCAGGCGGTCTCCAACGTCGGCTTCCGTGCCGGCGACGGACAGATCACCGGCCTGCTCGGCCCCAACGGTGCCGGCAAGACCACCACCATGCGCATGCTCTACACGCTGATGACGCCCGACCAGGGCAGCATCACTGTCGATGGCATCGATGCGGCACGCAATCCCGTCGAGGTGCGTCGCCACCTGGGCGTGCTGCCCGATGCACGTGGCGTCTACAAGCGCCTGACCGCGCGCGAGAACATCGCCTACTTTGGCGAGCTGCATGGCCTGTCGGCCGAGCGCATCCGCGAACGCATCGAGGTGCTGTCGCACGCGCTGGACATGGGCGACATCCTCGACCGCCAGACCGATGGTTTCTCGCAGGGCCAGCGCACCAAGACCGCGATCGCCCGCGCGCTGGTGCACGACCCGCGCAACGTCATCCTCGATGAACCGACCAACGGCCTGGATGTGATGACCACGCGCGCGCTGCGCCGCTTCCTGCTGGGCCTGCGCGAAGAAGGGCGCTGCGTGATCCTGTCCAGCCACATCATGCAGGAGGTGGGTGCGTTGTGTGACCACATCGTGATCATTGCCAAGGGCACGGTGATGGCCGCCGGCAGCGCCGACGAGCTGCGTGCACAGGCCGGTGAAGCCAATCTTGAGGACGCGTTCGTGAAACTGATCGGCAGCGAAGAGGGCCTGCACGCATGAGCATGATGTCGACCCTGGTGACCGTGATGCGCAAGGAACTGCGTGATCTGTCGCGTGACCGCCGCACGCTGCTGCTGACGCTGCTGTTCGGGCCACTGCTGTACCCGGTGCTGCTGCTGGGCATGGGCAAGCTGGCCGAGAGCCGGGTGCGCACCCAGATCGAACAACCGTTGCAGATCCCGACCATCGGTGCGGAGAACGCGCCGAACCTGGTGCGCTTCCTCGCCGCACAGGGCCTCAATGCCGCGCCGGCACCGAAGGACCTGGCCGAGGCCATCCGCAGCCAGGACATCGATGTAGCGCTGCGCATCAGCGATGACTTCGGCAAGGACTGGGCCGAGGGCAAACCGGCGCTGGTGGAGGTGATCAAGGACAGCACGCGTCGCGCGGCCGAAGTACCCAGTGCACGCCTGGAGGCGGCGCTGGCCACCTACAACGGCCAGGTCGGTGCCTTGCGCCTGATGGCACGCGGCATCGACGCACAGGTGGCCCGCCCGCTGGACGTGGCGCGCCAGGACCTGGCCAGTGCCGAAGCCAAGCGCGGCATGATCCTGTCGATGCTGCTACCGGTGCTGCTGACACTGACCTCGTTCATCGGTGGCGCCTACCTGGTGATGGACGCCACCGCCGGCGAGCGCGAGCGGCAGTCGCTGGAACCCCTGCTGGCTACGCCGGGCTCGCGCAGCGCAATCGTCAGCGGCAAGATCGCCGCCGCCTGCGTGGTCGGTTTCGTGTCGCTGCTGCTGACCCTGGTCGCGTTCAAGGTGAGCGCGCAGATCGCACCCGGCAACATCGGCCGCCAGTTCAACATGAACGTCGGCTCGATGCTGCAGATGCTGCTGGTGATGCTGCCGATGCTGCTGATCGGCACCTCGCTGCTGACCTTCCTGTCGGCCGCGGCCAAGAGCATGAAGGAAGCGCAGAGCCACATGACCTGGCTGATGCTGCTGCCGATGCTGCCCGGCTACGCACTGGTGGCCTATCCGCTGAAGAGCGAACTGTGGCAGTACGCCGTGCCGTTCCTGTCGCAGAACCAGATGCTGCTGAAGGTGATTCGCCACGAGACCATCACCCCCGCAGTCTGGGCGATCTACCTCGGCGCCAGCCTCGGCCTGGCCGCCGTGCTGTGGTTCGCCGCCGTGCGCCGCTACCACAACGAGCGCTTGGCCATCTCTGGTTGACCAGAAAAAGGGGACGGAGGGGATTAAGTCGTTTCTGCCCCTCCCGTCCCCTCCTTGCGCGGGCGGCCTTGTCTTCGCATCGCCACCGGGCGCCCGAGCGTCTGCTCTACCATCCGCAGGAAGGCAGCATCCCCCAACGGGCGCTGTTTGGCGCCATGACTGCGGATTGCGGGCAGATCGGCGGACGCATTCACATCGCGCAGGAATCGCGCATACACCGTCGTCCTGTTGCGAGCGGTTGCGGCCAACGCTCTGAATGCGGGATGCGGGGTCAGCATGGGATCAGCGCGTCGTTGAAGGTTGCCGTGCACGCTGGACCACGGATGATCTTCAGCGCTGACAGCAATGCCGGCACGAACGGGATTGCGTTCGATGTAGCGGTATACGCTGAGCAGGTAGCCGTCGCTGTCGATCATTGAGGAATGGAAGCGGCCCTGCCACAGGGGACCGGTGCGGCCGTGCCGCTGGTTGAAAGCCTGCACATAGTTGTTGCCCTGCATGCGCATTGCATCGGCCAGCCCGCGCTGCGTGGATGGCGTGGCCAGCAGGTGGACGTGGTTGTCCATCAGGACATAGGCATGCAGTGCGACGCGGTGCTTGAGGAAAGCGCCGTGCAGCAGATGCAGGAACAGTTGCCGGTCGATGTCGTCGACGAAGATCGCACCCTTGTTCACACCGCGCTGGATCACGTGATAGGCCTGGCCGGCCAGCATCAGGCGCGCTTGTCGGGGCATGGGATTCCCAGGTCGAAGGGGGTCTCAGCCTGGCATCGGCACCGTGGCGTGGGGCATCAGGTAATGCCGCGCAGGCGTATCGGAGGAGTCAGAAGCGACTTAATCCCCTCCGTCCCCTTTTCCGTACCGCGCGGGCGTCACACCCATCTCGCGCTTGAACACGGTGATGAACGCGCTTGGGGTGTCGTATCCCATCGACAGCGCGACGCGGGTCACCGGCTCGCCGGCCAGCAGGCGTGGCAGCGACAGCAGCACGCGCAGGCGTTGCCGCCAATGGCCCAGGGTCATGCCTGTTTCGGCCTGCCACCGGCGGGCGAGGCTGCGGCTGGACAGGCCGCCGGTGGCCGCCCACGCTTCGACACTGCGCAGGTCGTCTGGCGATCGCGCCAACGCCGCCGCGATCCGCCGCAACCGGCGATCCCGCGGCTGTGGCAGGGCAAGTGGCAAGGGAGTGCTGGCACGGATCTCATCGGCAATGACGCCGGCCAGGCGTGCCTGCGCAGCGTCCAGTGCCTGATGCGGCCAGCGCAGTGCGCGCGTCACCGCCGCCTGCAACAGCGCATCGGGTTGGAAAATACGGGGCAGCGGGGGCAGATCCAGGCCGGCATCGGCGCGGACGTACAGGCTCCAGCCATCGAACCCGTCTGCCCCGAGCAGCGCATGGGGCAGCAGCGGCGGTATCCAGGCAACGTGCCCGGCCGGAAGCAGCCACTGCAGATTCCCGGCTTCGATCCGCAACAGGCCCTGATGGGCGCCCAGCAATTGACCGCGCCGGTGTTGGTGGCGGGCGGTGCGCCGCCTTCCGGGCACGCGCAGCTGGCCGGCCAGCACGATGGGGCCGTCGTCGGCGTCCGCCAATGCCGGATCAATCAAGCCGGTCGGTGTCTGATCTGCCATATCCATTGGCAGTTATACGGCAGAAGCGCCGACCCGCGCGCGCCACACTGGGCGCCCATTCCAACACGAGCCGCCCCGATGCAGCCCCAGGACATCCTTTCCGACCACCAGAACGAAGTACAGGTAAACGGCCTCACCGTGCGCAAGGGCAGCGTCGGCGCCTTCCTCGCCAGTGTCCGCGACTGGCAGGACGCCGCCAGCAACGACGCCACCCGCGCCGCCGCCGAAGCCGACCTGCGTGCGCTGCTGCCGGGCCTGCATGCGCTTGGCCTGTTCCAGGTGCTGGCCGCGCGCGATCCGGCACTGCAGCGCCTGATCGACAGTGCCCGCTGAAACGGACAAGGCCCGGACATGCCGGGCCTTGTCGTCATTGCGGGGCGGAAACGACTTAATCCCCTCCGTCCCCTTTTCTGCGGTCAGCTGCCGCCCGGGGCGAACACCAGGGTCCGGCGGGTGGTGACCGGTGCGCTGACCGGCTCGAAGCGCCAGCGCTTGACCGCGTTCATGGCCTCGCGATCGAAGACGCGCGATGGCGTTGCGCGCAGCACCCGGGCGTTGGTCACCGAGCCATCGGTGCCGACGGTGATCTCCACCAGCACCTCGCCCGAGGTGCCGGCACGCAGCGCCTCGGAAGGATAGCGCGGTGCCGGCGTGCTGACCGGGCGCAGGTTCGGCGCCGCAGCGGCCGCAGGCGCTGCGGCCTGGCGTGCCGCGCTGGCCTGCTGGGCGGCAGCCTGCTGCTGCTTCTGCTCGGCTTCGCGGCGGGCCGCAGCCTGGCGCTCGGCTTCCTGGCGCTCGTTGTCGCGGCGGGCGGCGTCCTGCTGGGCAGCGATCTGCTTGGCCGCGTCGGCTTCCTTGGCACGCTGCTCGGCCAGGCGCTGCTGTTCGGTCTGCTGCTTGCTGCGGTCCTCGGCGTCCTTCTTGGCCTTCTCGGCTTCGGCCTCGGTGCGCTTGGCCGCGTTCTGCACGCCCTTGGCCAGGCCGTCCTTCAGGCGCGGCAGGGCCGGCGCGGAGGCATCGACCTTCTCGATCAGCGCCACCAGCCGCTGTGCTTCGGTGTAGTCCTCGCGCCCCAGGTGCTGTTCGGCGGCGATCAGCGTGTAGGGCAGCAGGTCGGTCAGCGCGCTCTTCACCGAGGCGTCGTCCGGGGTCTTGTCGCGCAGCGCGAGGTAGTACTCGATGGCGTTGTCGCCGGCCGGCGCGTACATGCGGTTCTCGCGCAGGGCCTGGCTGGCCGACTCACGCAGCTGCTCGGTGCCCATCGACTGCACCTTGGCGGCGACCACCGGTGCGGCCGGCGCAGCGGCGGCGGGTGCGGAGGCCGGGGCCGGTGCAGCGGTTTCTTCCTTGCCCGAGCAGGCGGCCAGCGCCAGTGCCAGGGCAACCGGCAGCCACCGGCGCGCGGCGGTGATCGTTGAGACGTGCGACATCCTGCTCCCCTTTAGAAGACGACGTGACGTAAATCATTGATATGCATGGCCGGGACCCGTGGTCCAGGCGCGGCAGGGTGGCGTTTCCCGACGCCACCGCCGGCAACGGCGAGGATGCAATCTAGCATCCCGGCCACCGCCCCGCACAAGGGGTGGTGGCCGGGTGGGCCCGCGGCCATCATGCCGTGGCTGGCGGCGACCTCAGTGGTCGTGGGCCTTGTCGTGCGACTTGCTGTGGCCGTTGGACATCAGCTTGTCGGTCCAGGCGATGCCGATCGCCGACAGGATGAACACGCAGTGGATGATGGTCTGCCACAGCACGCCGTCAGGGGTCAGCATCGAGCAGCGGGCGACACCGATGTTGGCGGCGGCCACGCTCATCTGCTCCGGCGTGCACAGCGGGATGCCATTCAACGCGCCACTGGCGATGAAGGTCTTCAGCAGGTGGATCGAGGAGATGCCGATGATCGCCATCGCCAGCTTCACCTTCAGCACGCTGGCATTGACGTGGCTCAGCCATTCCGGCTGGTCCGGGTGGCCTTCCAGGCGCAGGCGCGAGACGAAGGTCTCATAGCCGCCGACGATCACCATGACCAGCAGGTTGGAGATCATCACCACGTCGATCAGGCCCAGCACGATCAGCATGATCTGCTGCTCGCCCATCGACACCGAATGCGAGATCAGGTGCCACAGTTCCTTGCCGAACAGGAACACGTAGACGCACTGCGCCACGATCAGGCCCAGGTACAGCGGCAGCTGCAGCCAGCGCGAGGCGAAGATCAACGTGGACAACGGGGAGAGCGGCGGGCGGTTTGCACTCATGCGGGGGATGCTGCGTTTCGGGGGAGAGGCGAGGTTACCGGCCCGCCATGACGGTGCCAACCCAACTCACGCACTAGACTTCAGGTTCCTTTCCGCACCCCGAGCCGACGCCATGATCGACCTGTATTACTGGCCCACCCCGAACGGCCACAAAGTGACCCTGCTGTTGGAGGAAGCCGGCCTGGAGTACCGCGTCCACCCGGTCAACATCGGCTCGGGTGACCAGTTCAAGCCAGAGTTCCTGGCCATCTCGCCCAACAACAAGATGCCGGCCATCGTCGACCACGCCCCGGCCGATGGCGGCGCCCCGCAGAGCGTGTTCGAGTCCGGCGCGATCCTGCTGTACCTGGCCGAGAAGACCGGCCGCTTCCTGCCCAGCGACGCGCGTGGCCGCGTGACCACGCTGGAATGGCTGTTCTGGCAGATGGCGGGCCTGGGCCCCATGAGTGGCCAGATGGGCCATTTCAATGTGTACGCGCCGGAGAAGATTCCCTACGCGATCGAGCGCTACGACAACGAGGTGCGCCGCCTGCACGGGGTGATGGACAAGCGCCTGGCCCAGCACGCCTTCCTGGCCGGCGATGCGTACACCATCGCCGACATGGCCAGCTACCCGTGGGTCGGCGCCTACGACAAGCTGCCGGTGGACTTCGCCGCGTTCCCGAACCTCAAGCGCTGGCACGAGGCCATCGCCGCGCGCCCGGCCACCCAGCGCGCCTATGCGCTGCGCCAGCAGGTGAACCCGAACGCCGGCAAGCCGCTCAGCGACGAAGAGCGCAAGCACCTGTTCGGCCAGCGCTGACCCCGGCAGGCGGCCCCAGAGGGTCGGATCCCTTTGCAGCGCAAAGGGCGCTGACCCTCCAGTGCGCCGCCATGGGCAGAAGGTCATGCTGCCTTCCCGCACGGGCTTGGTTAGGATGGAGGAACGACCGCCCCGCGCCTGCCGCCGGGCGGACCTGCCGTTTGCCGGGATCCTCCATGCGCCACCTGTTCGCTTCGCTTGCCCTCATGCTCGCCACCAGTACCGCCGCCCACGCCGAAAAGCTGACCCTGGAGGCCATCACCGGCCCGCTGCCGCTGTCCGGCCCGACCCTGATGAAGCCCAAGGTGGCGCCGGACGGTTCGCAGGTCAGTTTCCTGCGCGGCAAGGACAGCGATCGCAACCAGCTGGATCTATGGACCTACGACATCGGCAGTGGCCAGACCCGGTTGCTGGTTGATTCCAAGGTGGTGCTGCCCGGCACCGAGACCCTCAGCGATGAGGAAAAGGCGCGCCGCGAGCGCCAGCGCATCGCCGCCATGACCGGCATCGTCGATTACCAGTGGTCGCCGGACGCACAGCGCCTGCTGTTCCCGTTGGGCGGCGAGCTGTACCTGTACGACCTCAAGCAGCAGGGCGCGGCGGCCGTGCGCCAGCTGACCCACGGTGAGGGCTTCGCCACCGACGCCAAGCTGTCGCCCAAGGGCGGCTTCGTCAGCTTCATCCGTGGCCGCAACCTGTGGGTGATCGACCTGGCCAGCGGCAGGCAGCTGCAGCTGACCCACGACGGCAGCACCACCATCGGCAACGGCGTGGCCGAGTTCGTCGCCGATGAAGAGATGGACCGCCACACCGGTTACTGGTGGGCACCGGATGATTCGGCGATTGCCTTTGCCCGTATCGACGAGGCACCGGTGCCGGTGCAGAAGCGCTACGAGGTCTACGCCGACCGCACCGATGTGATCGAACAGCGTTACCCGGCCGCCGGCGACGCCAACGTGCGCGTGCAGCTGGGGGTCATCGCACCGGCCGCCGATGCGCAGCCGCGCTGGATCGACCTGGGCAAGGAACAGGACATCTACCTGGCCCGCGTCGACTGGCGCGATCCGCGGCACCTGAGCTTCCAGCGCCAGTCGCGCGACCAGAAGCAGCTGGACCTGGTGGAAGTGGCACTCGACTCCAACCGCCAGCGCGTACTCGCCCACGAAACCAGCCCGACCTGGGTACCGCTGCACAACAGCCTGCGCTTCCTTGAAGACGGCAGCGTGCTGTGGTCGTCCGAGCGCACCGGCTTCCAGCACCTGTACCGCATCGACAGCAAGGGCAAGACCACCGCGCTGACCCACGGCAACTGGCCGGTGGACGAGCTGCTGGCGGTGGATGAGACGGCCGGCAAGGCCTACTTCCGTGCCGGCATCGAAAGCCCGCGCGAAAGCCAGATCTACGCGGTCTCGCTGCAGGGCGGCGAGCCGCAGCGCCTGTCGAAGGCGCCAGGCATGCACAGCGCGAGCTTCGCCCGCAACGCCAGCGTCTATGTGGACAGCTGGTCCAACAGCACCACGCCGCCGCAGATCGAGCTGTTCCGCGCCAACGGCGAGAAGATCGCCACGCTGGTGGAGAACGATCTGGCCGATCCCAAGCACCCGTATGCGCGCTACCGCGACGCGCAGCGCCCGGTCGAGTTCGGCACGCTTACCGCCGCCGACGGCAAGACGCCGCTGCACTACAGCCTGATCAAGCCGGCCGGCTTCGATCCATCCAGGCGCTACCCGGTGGCGGTGTATGTCTATGGCGGCCCGGCCAGCCAGACCGTCACCGACAGCTGGCCCGGCCGCGGCGACCATCTGTTCAACCAGTACCTGGCCCAGCAGGGCTACGTGGTGTTCTCGCTGGACAACCGCGGCACCCCGCGCCGCGGCCGCCACTTCGGGGGTGCGCTGTACGGGAAGCAGGGCACGGTGGAAGTGACCGACCAGCTGCGTGGCGTGGCCTGGCTCAAGCAGCAGCCGTGGGTGGACCCGGCGCGCATCGGCGTGCAGGGCTGGTCCAACGGCGGCTACATGACCCTGATGCTGCTGGCCAAGGCGTCGAACCAGTACGCCTGCGGCGTGGCCGGCGCCCCGGTCACCGACTGGGGCCTGTACGACAGCCATTACACCGAGCGCTACATGGACCTGCCGGCGCGCAACGACGCCGGTTACCGTGAAGCGCGCGTGCTGACCCACATTGATGGGCTGCGCTCGCCGTTGTTGCTGATCCACGGCATGGCGGACGACAACGTGCTGTTCACCAATTCGACCAGCTTGATGAGCGCGCTGCAGAAGCGCGGCCAGCCGTTCGAGCTGATGACCTACCCGGGTGCCAAGCATGGCCTGTCCGGCGCCGATGCCCTGCATCGCTACCGTGTGGCCGAAGCCTTCCTGGGGCGCTGCCTGAAGCCTTGAAACACAGACGGGAAGGAGCCCGCCGATGACACTGCCGCCGCCGATTCCCACCCACGGCCCGAAGCCCGCCGGCTGGTGGTCCCGCCACTGGCGCTGGGCGATGCCCGTGGCCGTGCTGCTGGTGCTGGGCGGGGCCGGTGGCACGGTGGCCTGGAGCGTGCTGCGCTGGAGCGAGGCGGCACGCGAGAGCCCACCGATGCGCGAAGCGCTGCGTCGCGCCGGCTGCAGCATCGAACTGGTGGAGGCCTTCGGCGAGCCGCTGCGTGCCGAATCGATGCCGCTGGGCAGCATGCAGACCGCGATCAACGGCCAGCGTGACGTCGGCCTGACCGTGGCCCTGGAAGGGCCCCGCGCGCACGGCCGGCTGTTCGTGAAGGGCACCCGCAGTGACGACGTGTGGGACTACCCGGTGATGTACGTGCTGGGCGAGGACAGGCAGACCTTCGACCTGACCGCGCTGGACGACGATGAGGCCGCGCAGGAATGCGAACTGCAGGCCTGCCGCGAGCGCGGCGAATGCCCGCCGACGGCTGCGATGTGACCTCCACGGGCAGGCAACTGCGGGACGTCGACGGGGTAGAGTCGACCGGGTAGAGTCGACTGTCAGTCGACTGCTCTTCGATCAGATAGCGAAACCCCCGCGCTGCGCGCGATAGTCGACTGACAGTCGACTCTACGCCGGCGGGCTTCCGCGGAGCCCCGGCTGCACAACCAGCCCGCCATGACTTCCCGCCGATTGTCGCCACCGCGCTGAGCGCGTAGGGTGCGGGCAACCCTGTCCTGGAGTGCACCATGAAGCCGATTGCGTTGGCCGTTGCCCTGGCCCTGACCGCTGCACCGCTGCTGTCCGCACCGCCGGCGCTGGCCGCACCCGCCGCCAAGGCCGCCACGCCGGCCAGCCCGGCCTGGGTGGCCCGCAGCAATGCGCTGGCGCAGATCCTGCTCGATGCACAGGGCCCGTTCCAGCCGGAAGAAACCGGCTTCTTCGGCGTGCCCGGCTACGACGACAAGGTCGCCGACCTCGGCCCCGACAACGGCAAGCGCTACCGTGCCGCGATGGCCAAGGCCCGCGAGGAGCTGAAGGCGAAGCTGGCCACCGAGAAGGATCCCAACGTCCGCCAGGACCTGGAGATCATGATCCATGCCGCCAACCAGAACATCGAAGGCAGCGAGCTCAACGAGAAGTACCTGCTGCCGTGGAGCGATGCGCCGCAGACGGTGTTCAGCGGCCTCAACCTGCTGCTGTCCGACCAGGTGCCGGCCGAGCGCCGTGCCAAGGCGCTTGACCGCCTCAAGGCCTATGCCGGCCTGCAGCCGGGCGGCACCGCGTTCACCACGCTGGCCCGCCAGCGCTACGAAGAGCGTTTGAAGGACAGCAGCCTGCTGCAGCCGACGAAGATCGAAGTGCAGCAGTCGCTGGACAACGTCGAGACCTACATCACCGGCATCGAGTCGCTGCTGAAGAAGTACCAGATCGCCGGCGCTGACGAGGCGATGAAAACCCTGGCCGGGCAGATGAAGGACTACGCCGCCTGGACCCGCAAGGAAGTGCTGCCGAAGGCACGCACCGATGCGCGCCTGCCGGCGCCGCTGTACGCCTACCAGCTCAAGCAGGTCGGCATCGACATCGATCCGAAGCTGCTGATGCAGCGCGCGCAGCTGGAGTTCATGGAAACCCGCTCGGCGATGCAGCAGCTGGCGCCGCTGGTGGTGAAGGACAAGGGCCTGAAGGTGGCCGATCCCAGCGATCCGGTGGCGGTGATCCGCGCGCTGAAGGCCGACAAGA
This sequence comes from Stenotrophomonas sp. YJH_SMC_10, assembly GCF_059371555.1. Classification (NCBI taxonomy): domain Bacteria; kingdom Pseudomonadati; phylum Pseudomonadota; class Gammaproteobacteria; order Lysobacterales; family Lysobacteraceae; genus Stenotrophomonas; species Stenotrophomonas sp. YJH_SMC_10. The sequence goes on from NZ_JCAFUS010000007.1 coordinate 148,549, forward strand.
TCGCCGACGACCATCTGGAAGGCCACTACCGCAAGGTGATCGACGCGATCGATCCGCTGATCCGCGAGCACGCCATCGTCGACGTGCCCAAACGCGCCATGCAGATGCGCCTGGGTTCGGCCGCCGAGAGCGCGGCCAGCCCGGCACCGCACTTCCTGCCGGCGCCCCTGGTCAACAACACCGGGCAGCAGGGCACCTTCGTGCTGCCGCTGGGCAATCCGGCGGCGGGCCCGGGCGCGCAGTACGACGACTTCAACTTCGGTGCGGCGGCGTGGACGCTGAGCGCGCATGAAGGCCGCCCCGGCCACGAGCTGCAGTTCACCGCGATGGTCGAGCGTGGCGTGTCGCTGGCACGCACCATGTTCGCGTTCAATTCGGTGAACGTGGAAGGCTGGGCGCTGTATGCCGAGGCCGAGATGGTGCCCTACGAACCGCTGGACGGGCAGATGATCGCCCTGCAGTTCCGCCTGCTGCGCGCCGCGCGCGCAATGCTCGACCCGATGCTCAACCTGGGCCTGACCGACCGCGCCAACGGCGAGCGCGTGCTGATGGAGCAGGTCGGCCTGTCCAAGGCGATGGCCACCCAGGAACTGGACCGCTACATGGTGCGCATGCCGGGCCAGGCCGGCAGCTACTTCTACGGTTACACCCGCATCCTGGAGCTGCGCATGCAGACCGAGCTGGCACTGGGTGCGAAGTTCGATCGCCTCGCGTTCAACAACTTCCTGCTCGACCAGGGCCTGCTGCCGCCGGACCAGCTGGCCGACGCGGTGAACAAGGTGTTCGTGCCGAAGTACAAGCGCTGAACCCCTCCGGTAGTGCCGGCCGCTGGCCGGCATTCCCTTGGCGTAGAGAGGATTCCTGAGGTTGCCGGCCAGCGGCCGGCATTCCCTTGGCGTAGAGAGGATTCCTGAGGTTGCCGGCCAGCGGCCGGCATTCCCCTGGCGTAGAGAGGATTCCCGAGGTTGCCGGCCAGCGGCCGGCACTACCCGCGGTGAGGCTGCCGCGTCACCGCTGCGGCGTGATCACCTGCGTCGGCAACCGCGCCGGCGGTTCCGGGTTGGGTACCCAGATCGCCACGCCGGCGGCGCGCTTCTGCGTGGTCGGAATACCAATGCCAACGCCGCCACCCACGTGCGAGCCGAACGTGCCGGCGCCCACCGACATGCCCACCGGCGAGCCGCTGCTGCCCACGCCCATCAGCACCACCCCATTGGCGCCCAGTGCTGCGGCTTCACGCTTGAGGCGCGCCACTGCAGCGTCGGTCTGGCCCTGCGTGCCGAAGCCCACGGCAGACGCCGATTCCAGCTGCGCGATTTCCTGGGAGCCGGCCGGTGGCGTGGAATAGATCTGGACCAGTGCCGGGTCGATCGGCGCGCGGGCGCGGCCCAGCATGACCTTGGAGGTGCTGGCACAACCGGCGGCGACCAGCAGGATGGCCGCCAACGCGGCCCAACGGATGTTCATGGCACGACCCCTGTAGGACTGGTTGCGATCATCGGCGGGCTACTCTGAATCGGTGCCAACCCCCCGGCCAGGGCAGCCACGGCCGCACGCTATCACGGTGCGGGTGACAGCCCCGCCAAGGGCAGTAGGCGGCGGCAGCGGGAACGACTATGGTGGGGACAGGAACCAACGACGGGAGAGCGGAATGGGTGTGATCAGTCTGTTGTGGGGCGTGCTGGCGCTGCTGTGGATGATCCTGGCGCTGATTCCGCTGCTCGGCTGGGGCAACTGGTTCCTGATCCCGTTCGCCGCCGTCGGTGCGGTGATCGCCGCGCTGGGCATCCTGTTCACCCACCCCAGCAAGCGCGGCCGGGCCTGGGCCGGGCTGGTGCTGAACGGCATCGTGGTGGTGGTCGGCATCCTGCGCCTGGGCCTGGGGGGCGGCGTGATCTGACCCCGGCGCCGGGTGCGACAGGGCGTCGCAGGTGCACGGCTGCCGGCCGGGCAGGGGCGTACAATGAGCGGCTGCGCGAGCCCCCCGCGTGCCTGTGAATCCGCGCCCGGCGCGGCTGCCCGATGATCATCCGACCCCGTCCCCACGGCTGGCAACTGCTGTACATCCTGCGCGGCTCGATCGTCAAAGCGATCGCGCCGAAGGTGCTGGCCATCCTGATCCTGTCCATCGCCGTGGCTGCGGTGGTGGAGCTGGCCCCGCCGACCGGCATCGAGCGCGTGTCGGTCACGCCGTTCACCCTGCTCGGCCTGGTCCTGTCGATCTTCCTCAGCTTCCGCAACAGCGCCTGCTACGAGCGCTGGTGGGAAGGCCGCAAGCTGTGGGGCCAGCTGGTCTACGAATCGCGTTCGCTGGCCCGCCAGGTGAACCTGCTGCTGGCCGATGACCCCGGCCGCCGCCGTCGCATCGCCTATCTCACCACTGCGTTCGCCCATGCGCTGGCCGCACGCCTGCGTGGGCGCATCGTGGCCCTGGCCGCCTTGCCATGGCTGGACAAGCCGCAGCGCGAGCAGCTGGGCCAGCGCGAGAACGTGCCCGATGCCCTGCTGTCGATGATCGCGGCCGAGCTGGCCCAGGCGCTGCGCGCCGGCGAGCTTGATCCGATCCTCTACACCCAGCTGGAGGAGCGGCTGCACGCCATGTCGTCGATCCAGGCCGGCTGCGAGCGCATCCTCACCACGCCGCTGCCGTTCGCCTACACCCTGCTGCTGCATCGCTGCGCGTGGATGTTCTGCGTGCTGCTGCCGTTCGGCCTGGCCAGTTCGCTGGGCTGGGGCACGCCGGTGCTGTCGGCGGTGCTGGCCTATGCCTTCTTCGGCCTGGACCAGCTGGGCGAGGAAATGGAAGACCCGTTCGGCCTGGAGCCGAACGACCTGCCGCTGGACGCGCTGGTGCGCACGATCGAGATCGACCAGCTCGACGCGCTCGGCGAACGCCCATTGCCCGAACCCCTGCTGCCGCAGGGCTACCTGTTGCAATAGCCACTCTTCGGAGCCTGCCATGTCCCATCCGCTTTACCGCCCGCGCCGCATGCGCCACGACGAGTTCTCGCGTCGCCTGATGCGCGAGAACACGCTGACCACCGATGACCTGATCTACCCGGTGTTCGTGCACGAACTGGCGGGCCGCACCGCAGTGCCGTCGATGCCGGGCGTGGAGCGGCTGTCGATCGAAGAGCTGCTGAAGGTGGCCGAAGAGGCGCTGGAGCTGGGCATTCCGGTGATCGACCTGTTCCCGGTGATCGACCCGTCGCTGAAGTCGCTGGACGCATCGGCGGCGTGGGCCGAGGATGGCCTGGCGCAGCGTGCGATCCGCGCGCTGAAGTCGCGCTTCCCGGAACTGGGAGTGATGACCGACGTGGCGCTGGACCCGTACACCACCCACGGCCAGGACGGCATCATCGACGACAAGGGCTACGTGCTCAACGACATCACGGTCGAAGCGCTGGTCAAGCAGTCGGTGTCGCACGCCGAGGCCGGCGTCGACATCGTCTCGCCGTCGGACATGATGGACGGCCGCATCGGCGCGATCCGCCGTGCGCTGGATGCCGAGAACCACATCAACGTGCGCATCATGGCCTACTCGGCCAAGTACGCCTCGGCGTTCTACGGCCCGTTCCGTGATGCGGTGGGCAGCGCGGCCAGCCTCGGCAAGGCCGACAAGAAGACCTACCAGATGGACCCGGCCAACGGCGACGAGGCCCTGCGCGAGATCGCGCTGGACCTGGAAGAGGGCGCCGACATGGTGATGGTCAAGCCGGGCATGCCCTACCTGGACCTGGTGCGCCGGGTGAAGGAGACCTTCGGCGTGCCGACCTTCGCTTATCAGGTCAGTGGCGAGTACGCGATGATGAAGGCCGCCTTCGCCAACGGCTGGCTGGACGAGCGTGCCTGCGTGCTGGAGTCGCTGCTGGGCTTCAAGCGGGCCGGTGCCGACGGCGTACTGACCTATTTCGCGCCGCAGGTGGCGCGATGGCTGCGCGAGCGCTGACAATAGCGCCACGATAGACGGAGGACTGCGCGATGGGACCCGAACTGGGATGGATGCAATGGCTGATCTGGGGCACCGGTACGCTGGTGTTCGGCGCCATCATCGTCGGTGTCTTCATCGCCGCGTGGCGGGCCGGCAAGCGCCCGCCGGAACAGCTCTCCGCTGCCCGCCGCGTGGCCCGTGAGCAGGCGCTGCCGGACAGCGTGCAGGCCGAGCTGGCCGCGTTGAACCAGCGCAAGGACAACGGCCAGCTGAGTGAGCTGGAGTACGAGCAGCAGCGCGCCAAGGTGTTGTCGCGCTGACGGGCAATGCCCGGGGTCGGATCCCTTTCCGCAGGAAAGGGCTCTGACCCCTTCGCGGGCGCCATCCACGCGCGGCGTGGATCTACCGCACGCACCCGGCCACCGCCGCCACCTTCGGCACCGCCAACCGGTACACGTCCACGCCACCGGCACGCGGGGCCTTCGCCGCGCTGCTGGCCACCAGCATCTCCGCCGGCTTGGCGTTGTCGATCACCGGCGCGCCGGTCCAGCCGCCGGCCTGGTTGAACGACAGCCCCAGCGGCTGCAGCGCCGCGCCGCTCCACGCGCAGCCGCTGCTCCACACCTGCGCGGTTGCACCGCTGCCGCGGCTGAACACCACGGCACCATCCTGGCCCAGCCAGTCGCCGTCGGTTTCATCGTCGGCGCTGTTCAATGCGCTCAGCGCGCTGGCCGGGCCGCGCCTGCCGTTCGCATCCAGCGGCGCCACGAACAGATCCCAGCCAGCGCCGCGGCCCTGCTGGCGGGCAAACAGCAGCTGCTTGCCGTCCACGCTCAGCGCCGGCCCGCGCTCTTCCCGGCGCCCGCCGTCACCGGCCAGCGGCTGCGCAGGGCCCAGCTGGCCGTCGGCGGCCAACGCGGCGCGGTACAGCGCCAGCGCGCCCTCGCGACCGGCCGCGAACAGCAGCCAGCGGCCGTCACGGCTGAAGTAGGGATCGCGGGCTTCACTGGCCACGCCTACCGGCAGTGCCTGTGCCTGCTGCCAGCGACCGTCCACCACGCGTGCCTGCCACAGGCCCCAGCCGGCCTCGCCGCGGCGGGCGAAGACGATGCGCTGGCCATCGGCACTGATCGTGGCGCGGCCCTCGTCGGCGCGGGTCGAGACCACGCCCATGCCTTCGATGCCGTACTCGTTCAACGCCATCGCCACGGGGGCAGAGAGTAGACTGGCGGCGAGCACCAGCAGGGGCGGGGTGATGCGCATCATCCAGATCCGTGCATGAAAGAGCATCAGTCTAGCCAGCTTGAGGATTCCATGACCGACCGTTACGCCGTCTTCGGACACCCCGTTGCCCACTCGAAGTCGCCGCAGATCCACGCGACGTTCGGTCGCCAGGAAGGCATCGCCATCGACTACCGTGCGATCGACCTGGCGCCGGATGCCTTCCTGGCCGGGCTGGACGCCTTCGCCGCCGAGGGCGGTGTCGGCGCCAACGTCACCCTGCCACACAAGGAAGCCGCGTTCTCGGTGTGCACCACGCTGACCGCACGGGCGCGCCGCGCCGGCTCGGTCAACACGCTGCTGCGCAAGGGCGACCGCTGGCATGGGGACACCACCGATGGCATCGGCCTGGTGCGCGACCTGACCGACCGCCATGGCCTGGACCTGCGTGGCCGCCGCGTGCTGATGATCGGTGCCGGTGGCTCGGCGCGCAGCGTTGCACCGGCGCTGCTGGATGCCGGCATCACCGAACTGGTGGTGGTGAACCGCACGCCGGAGCGCGCCGATGAGCTGATCGACGCGATGGGCGAGCCGGGCCGCGCGATCAGCCGCTACTGGGAAGACCTGCGCGAGCTGGGCGACTTCGAACTGATCGTCAATGCCACCTCGGCTGGCCGCGACCGCGACGTCGAGTTCAAGCTGCCGCTGTCGCTGGTCAATTCGATGACCACCGCCGTCGACCTGAACTACGGCGAGGCGGCCATCGCTTTCCTGGCCTGGGCCCGTGCGGCGAACTGCCGCAATACCGTGGATGGCCTGGGCATGCTGGTCGAGCAGGCGGCCGAGAGCTTCCTGCAGTGGCACGGCGTGCGCCCGCAGACCGACGAGGTCTACCAGTCGCTGCGCCAGGGCTCGGCCGTGCTGGCCGGCGAGGACTGATCGATGGACAGCACGACGTTGATGGTGACCGTGCTGAGCATGGTCGGCGTGCGTCTGCCGGTGCTGATCGCGCTGTGCATCGGCCTGGTCTGGGTGGTCGGCGCGCCGCGCGATGCCACCCGCACCGGTGCCCTGGTCGGCCTGCTGCTGTTGCTGCTGTCCAGCCTGGGCGGCCTGGCGGCGGGCATGCTGCCGATGTGGCTGGTCAGCAGTGGTAATTTCGGCGCCGTGTCGGGCATGGGTGCCATCCTCGGCGTGCTGCATTTCGCACTGGCCATGGTCGAGGCCATCGGCGTGGTGCTGCTGGTGTGGGCGCTGGTGCGCCTGCTGCGTAGCCGTCCCGCCCCGGTCGCCTGAGCGCTGGCGCCGGGCCACGCCCGGCGTGTTTCGCCCCTGTGCGGCGCGGGCTTCGGACCGTGCGCGCCGGCGGGCGTCGTCGCTGGCTCGTTCAGGGTGCCGGCAACAGTGAACGCGGCCGGCCATGCGACAATGACCGGCCTGATCCAGCCACGGTAACTCCCGGCGTGACCGAAACCGTCGCCGCTCCGCGCACGCTCGATGACCCCTTGAAGGACGCGATCCGCAAGGCGTACACGACGCTGCAGGCCAATACGCCCGGCTTCTCCACCCGTCGCTCGCAGAGCCAGATGATCGGCGTGGTGTCGCGCGCGCTGTCGAAGAGCGGTGGCGTTGGCGTGGTCGAGGCGCCCACCGGCGTCGGCAAGAGCCTGGGTTACCTCACCGCGGGCGTGCCGATTGCGCTGGCCACCAAGAAGAAGCTGGTGATCAGCACCGGCACCGTGGCGCTGCAATCGCAGCTGGTCGAGCGCGATATTCCCAATTTCCTCAAGGCCACCGGCCTGGAAGCGACCGTGGCGCTGGCCAAGGGACGCACCCGCTACCTGTGCACGCGCAATGCCGCCGAGGCGCAGGGCGAGGGCTCGCAGGGCGGCATGTTCGAGGACGACGCGCCACTGTTCGACCGGCCGCTGGCGCCGATCGAGATGGACATCGCCAAGCGCCTGACCGACGCTTTCACCAGCGGCAGCTGGGATGGCGATATCGACAATGCGCCGGAGACCATCAGCCCCGGCCTGCGCAGCCGCATCACCACGCCGGCCTCGGGCTGCGCCGGGCGCCGCTGTGCCTACTCGGCGCAGTGCGCGGTGCTGCGCTCGCGCAACACGGTGCGCGATGCGCAGATCGTGGTCACCAACCATGCGCTACTGCTGTCGGCGCTGTCGATCGGTGACAGTGACAACGGCCAGCCGTTGATCGCCCCGCCGTCGGACATGCTGCTGGTGCTGGACGAGGGCCATCACATCGGCAACGTGGCGATCGATCAGGGCGCGGCCAGCCTGGCGCTGGACGAGATGGCCAAGCGTACCGGCCGCCTGCAGATCCTGATCGCCGGCGCCTACCGCGCGGTCGACAAGGACCGCCTCGGCAACCTGCTGCCGAACGAAGCGATCGAAGTCGCCAGCAACGTTGCCAAGCAGCTGCGCGCGTTCCGTGACCACGTCGAGCGGGTGTGGATGCCGGCGCCGGCGGACGAAGAGCCGATGTGGCGCGCGGCCAACGGGCGCCTGCCCGAGGCTTGGCGCGAGCCGATCGAGGCGCTGGCCGACGATACCCGCAGCCTCTACAACTGGGCGCATGCGGCCACCGCGCAGGTAGCCAAGGGCAAGCCGGACGATGCCGCGCGCGAGCGCCTGCAGCGCAACCTGGGCATGGCGCTGGAGATGATCGAGCAGCAGTACAACCTGTGGCAGGCCTGGCGCCGCGAGGACAAGGATGGCGCGCCGCCGATGGCGCGCTGGGTCACCGCCACCCGCGATGGCGACCTGGTGCTGCACGGCTCGCCGGTGTCGGCCGCGCACGTGCTGCGCAAGCTGCTGTGGGATGAAGTGGACTCGGTGGTGATGACCTCGGCGACGTTGACCGGTGGTGGCGATTTCCAGTCGCTGGCGATCGACAACGGCATCCCCGAAGACGCCGAGATGGTCTCGCTGTCCTCGCCGTTCGACCTGCCCAACCAGGCCGAGCTGATCGTGCCGAAATTTCCGGTCACGCCGGACGACCGCGAGGGCCATCCGCGCGAAGTGGCGCGCTATCTCGACACCGAGCTGGACTGGGCCAAGGGCTCGATGGTGCTGTTCACTTCGCGCTGGAAGATGGAGAAGGTGGCCGGCCTGATGCCGGCCGCGCGCCGCAAGCAGGTGCTGGTGCAGGGCGAGATGTCCAAGACCCGGCTGATCGAGGAACACCTGCGACGTGTCGAGGCAGGCGAGGGTTCGGTGCTGTTCGGCCTGAACTCGTTCGGCGAGGGCCTCGACCTGCCCGGCGAAGCCTGCACCACGGTAGTGATCACCCAGGTGCCGTTCGCGGTGCCGACCGATCCGCAGACCGCTACCCTCAGTGAATGGTTCGAGGGGCGTGGGCTGAATGCCTTCAACCTGATCGCCATTCCGCATGCGTTGCGCACGCTGACCCAGTTCGCCGGCCGCCTGATCCGCACCTCCACCGACACCGGCCGCGTGGTGATCCTCGACTCGCGGCTGCTGACCCGCCGCTACGGCAAGCGCATCATCGACGCGCTGCCACCGTTCAAGCGCGTGATCGGCTAACCGGTAGTGTCGGCCGCTGGCCGTCGAAAAGGGGACGGAGGGGATTAAGTCGTTTTAGGCACAAACGACTTAATCCCCTCCGTCCCCTTTTTCCAGATGCCGGCCAGCGGCCGGCACTACCGGATCGGCATCAATCGCCGAGCAGGGCGGTGTTGCGTACGGCGCCCTTGTCGGCGCTGGTGGCCAGCAGGGCGTAGGCCTTCAACGCGCTGGTGACCTTGCGTGGGCGCGGCGCGCGCGGCTTCCAGCCGCGTGCATCGGCATGGGCGCGGCGCTGGGCCAGCGTGGCCTCATCCAGCAGCAGGTCGATGCGGCGGGCCGGGATGTCGATGCGGATGCGGTCGCCGTCTTCCACCAGGCCGATCGTGCCGCCGCTGGCGGCTTCCGGCGAGACGTGGCCGATCGACAGGCCCGAGGTGCCACCGGAGAAACGGCCATCGGTGAGCAGCGCGCACTGCTTGCCCAGCCCCTTCGATTTCAGGTAGCTGGTCGGGTACAGCATCTCCTGCATGCCGGGGCCGCCCTTGGGGCCTTCGTAGCGGATCACCACCACCTCGCCCGGCTGCACCTCGTCGGCGAGGATGCCGGCGACGGCGGCGTCCTGGCTTTCATAGACGCGCGCGGGGCCTTCGAACACGTGGATCGATTCGTCCACGCCGGCGGTTTTCACCACGCAGCCATCCACGGCCAGGTTGCCGCGCAGCACGGCGAGGCCACCTTCCAGCGAATACGCATGCTGCAGCGAACGGATGCAGCCCTCGGCACGGTCCACGTCCAGCGTCGGCCAGCGCGTGGCCTGGCTGAAAGCTTCCTGGGTGGGAATGCCGGCCGGGCCGGCCTTGAAGAAGGTATGCAGGGTGTCGTTGTCACTGCGCACCACGTCCCAGCGTTCCAGTGCGTCGGCCAGGCTGGCGCTGTGCACGGTCGGCACCGTGGTATCGAGCAGGCCGGCACGGTCCAGCTCGCCGAGGATGCCGAACACACCACCGGCGCGGTGCACGTCTTCGATGTGGTACTTGGGTGTGTTCGGCGCCACCTTGCACAGCTGCGGCACGCGCCGCGACAGCGCGTCGATGTGGGTCAGGTCGAAGTCGACCTCCGCCTCCTGCGCAGCGGCCAGCAGGTGCAGGATGGTGTTGGTGGAACCGCCCATGGCGATATCCAGGGTCATTGCATTGGCGAACGCGGCCTGGATGGCGATGCCACGCGGCAGTGCCGTCGGATCCTCGCCGCCATACCAGCGGTGGCAGAGTTCGACGATCAGGCGGCCGGCGCGGCGGAACAGCGCTTCGCGGTCGGCGTGGGTGGCCAGCGTGGTGCCGTTGCCCGGCAGCGACAGGCCCAGCGCTTCGGTCAGGCAGTTCATCGAGTTGGCGGTGAACATGCCCGAGCAGGAACCGCAGGTGGGGCAGGCGCTGCGCTCGAACGCGGCCACCTTCTCGTCGGAGGCGCTGTCATCGGCGGCCACCACCATCGCATCGACCAGGTCCAGCTTGTGCTCGGACAGCTTGGTCTTGCCCGCTTCCATCGGCCCGCCGGAGACGAACACCACCGGGATGTTCAGGCGCAGCGCGGCCATCAGCATGCCGGGGGTGATCTTGTCGCAGTTGCTGATGCACACCAGCGCGTCGGCGCAGTGCGCGTTCACCATGTACTCCACGGCGTCGGCGATGATCTCGCGGCTGGGCAGCGAATACAGCATGCCGTCGTGGCCCATCGCGATGCCGTCGTCCACGGCGATGGTGTTGAATTCCTTGGCGACGCCGCCGACCTGTTCGATCTCGCGCGCGACCAGCTGGCCGAGGTCCTTCAGGTGCACGTGTCCGGGCACGAACTGGGTGAAGGAGTTGGCGATGGCGATGATCGGCTTGTGGAAGTCGCCGTCCTTCATGCCGGTGGCACGCCACAGGGCGCGGGCGCCGGCCATGTTGCGGCCGGCGGTGGAGGTACGGGAACGGTATTCGGGCATGGCGGGCGGAACGGGCGAGCCGTACGACGTGGGGATCGCCCGATCATGGCCAATTTTTTCGGTTGCTGCTGCAACCACCGGAGGTGGTCCGGCCGGGCTGCGCCCGGCACCCGCGGTAGTGCCGGCCGCTGGCCGGCAACCTCAACAGCAACAGCGGGGCTATCCGTGGGATGGCAGGGTGGGTCCGGCTGCGGGGGACGGCGCTCTGCGTTGCTCTTGGCAGGTGTCGACCCTGGTCGATCCTGGTCGACACGGTAGATCCACGCCATGCGTGGATGATGGAGAGCGACGAAAATGAAAGGCCGTTCATCTTTCGCACTTTGCCGATTCCGGTTGCTGGCCTGGATTTGGCATCATTGGGGCATTGATCCGTCGACAGGGCATGAGGCCATGAAACGTTCCCGCACCACCGCGCTGCTGCTGATGAGCGCCGCGCCGCTGCTGTTCACCGCCTGCCAGAAGGAGCCGGAGGTGAAGGTGCAGGAAGGCCTGTATACCTCGGTGGAGGCCTGCACCGAGGCTACCGGCGATCCCTCGTCGTGCCGCAACGCCTTCGCCGAAGCGCAGAAGCAGGCCGCCGATGCGGCGCCGAAGTACGCCAGCAAGGAAGCCTGCGAGAAGGACTACAAGCCGGAGCAGTGCGTGCAGCAGCACACCTCGGCAGGCACGTCGTTCATCGGCCCGATGATGATGGGCTTCTTCATGTCGCAGATGCTGAGCAACCGCGGCGGCCTGGCGCCGCAGGCACCGGCGTCGGCGCCGGCCTACCAGGACAGGAATGCGGGTTGGGCGCGCCCGGCACCGGGTGGCACCGGTGGCTTGAACACCGCCAGCGGCATCGGCGCCGGCAAGGCCGGCCTGGCGCCGGTCACCAGCGAACCGAACCGTGCGGTCACTGCCAGCCGTGGTGGCTTCGGCAACACCAGCGCACGCCGCAGCAGCAGCGGCAGCTACGGCGGCTGATCGACCCATGCAGCGCATCCGGATTGCCGAGCGTGCCCAGTGGCGGGCGCGCGCGGAAGAGGCGGGTTTCCGCTTCCATACCATCGACGGCCAGCCGTACTGGGATGAACGCGCGTATTACGCGTTCACCCTGCGCCAGATCGAGCAGGACATCGAAGATCCCAGCGCCGAGCTGCACCAGATGGCGCTGGACCTGGTCGGGGATGTCATCGGCAGCGAGCGCCTGATGGACCAGCTGGCGATTCCGTCGAACTACCGCGACTGGATCGCCGACAGCTGGCGCCAGCGCCAGCCGCACCTCTATGGGCGCCTGGACCTGGCCTACGATGGTACCGGCCCGGCCAAGCTGTACGAACTGAACTACGACACGCCGACCTCGCTGTTCGAGGCCAGCTTCTTCCAGTGGCAGTGGCTGGAAGACCAGCGCAATGCCGGTCGCCTGCCGCAGCACGCCGACCAGTTCAACGCGATCCACGAAGCGCTGGTCGAGCGTTTCGGCGAACTCGCCGCGCAGCTGCCGCCGCCGCTGTACTTCAGCGCGGTCGGCAGTTCGGAGGAGGACCGTGGCACGGTCGAGTACCTGCGTGACTGCGCATCCCAGGCCGGCCTGCATGGCCAGGCCATCGCCATCGAGGACATCGGCCTGTCCGAGGACGGCCGCTTCACCGCGCTGGATGATTCGGTGATCGGCACGCTGTTCAAGCTGTACCCGCTGGAAGACCTGATGGCCGAACAGTTCGGTCGCGCGCTGCCCGGCTCGGGCGTGCAGCTGCTGGAACCGGCGTGGAAGGCGGTGCTGAGCAACAAGGGCATCCTGCCGTTGCTGTGGCAGCGCAACGTCGGCCATCCGAACCTGCTGGAAGCGCATTTCGACGATGGCAGCACGCTGGCCTCGGGCTGGGTGCGCAAGCCGCTGTTCTCGCGCGAAGGCGCCAACATCGAGATGCACCTGGCCGATGGCAGCACCCAGCGCAGCGACGGTCCCTACGATGGCCCGGCGATCATCCAGCGCGCCCATCCGCTGACCCGCTTCGAAGGCGGCTACCCGCTGATCGGCAGCTGGGTGATCGGTGACCACGCCTGCGGCATCGGCATCCGCGAGGACGACAGCGCGATCACCCGCGACAGTGCGCGCTTCGTGCCGCACGCGATCGTCGACGAGGCGCCGACGCGGATCTACGTCTGATGACGGTGCGGCGCTGGCCTGGCCGGCATGGGCGTGCCACGCCCGTGCCGGGTCGGCATTTCGATGACGGGCGCAGCCTGCAGGCCTTCGCGGACCGCGTCGCCGTCTGCTGCCATCGCTGTGACACTCCCGGTTGGGTGATCGCCCGCTGGGAACCGTATCGGTGGACCGCGCGTTTCCGCTGCACCGGTTGCAGTTCTGCGCTGGACAGCGGCGACTGGGTGGGGGCGGTCTGCATGCTGGGCCGCCAGCCCTGTGGATTCTGTGGGCATCAGTGGCTGCATGTGTGCCGGCGGATTCCCGCTGGCATGCCTGCGCCTGCATCGTTCCCCGCCCGATGCGCGCAGTGCGACCGCAGCACCGAGGTCACCGTCTCGACGCGCCCCCTGCGTGACGCGGAGCCGGCCGATCCGCATTTCGGGCTGCCGCTGCGACTGGTCGAATCGACCCGCGCGGGCCTGTTGTGGGCTTACAACGCCGAACATCTGCAGGCACTGCACGAATACGCGAGCGCGACGCTGCGCGAGGGCCGCGGCCATCATCGATCCATGTTCTCGCGCCTGCCGCAGTGGATGAAGCTGGCCCGCAACCGGGTGCTGCTGCAGCGCGCGGTGGCGCGGTTGCAGCGGCGGTTGTTGCAGGGGTAGGTAACGCCGGCCGTCGGCCGGCAACTGTTTTTGGTAGATGCCGACCTTGGTCGGCGCTGTGGGTTCCGTGCCAACCAAGGTTGGCACCCACCAACGAGATGCGTCGGTAGCGCCGGGCCATGCCCGGCGGCGGCAACTCCGGTCAGAGCAGCCCTTCACGCTTCACCGCCAGGTAGCGCTCCACCAGCGCGCCGGGCAGGGCGTCGGCGGTCACGTCCAGCACCATCACCTTCTCGCTGCGCAGTGCCTCGTGCGCCTTCGCGCGCTGCTGCAGGTACAGCGCGGCGGCACCGGCCTGGGTGGCGTCTTCCAGGGTCTGCACGTCACCCTCCAGTGCGCCGTCCAGTTCGCGCTCGCGCAGGCTGGCCACGCACACCAGGTGGCGTTGCTGCAGCAGGCGCACCGCGGCCAGCAGGTCTTCGATGTCCTCGTCGCGCACGTTGCTGACCAGCATCACCAGCGCACGCCGGCGCTGGCGCAGCGATACCTCGGTGGCGGCGCCCAGGTAGTCGGTGGCCACCGCGCGTGGCTGCAGGTCGTAGCTGGCGCGCAGCAGGTGCTCGACCGTGCCCATGCCACGCTGCGGCGCCACCCAGCGGCGTTCGCCCCCGGCAGCGTACAGGCCGGCAGCGTCGCCCTGGCGCAGCGCCAGGTAAGCCACCACCAGCGAGGCGTTCAATGCGTGGTCGAAGTGCGAGAGCCCGCCTTCGCTGGCCAGCATGCGCCGGCCACTGTCCAGCATCAGCAGCAGCTGCTGGTTCTTCTCGTCCTGGTACTCGCGCGAAATCAGCTTGCGCGCACGTGCGGTGGCCTTCCAGTCCAGCTGGCGCAGGCTGTCGCCGATGCGGTACTCGCGCATCTGGTGGAAGTCGGTGCCTTCGCCACGGCGGCGCTTCACGTGCGCACCGACCAGCCGCGAGGCCTGGTCGGCACTGAACAATGCGAAGCGGGTGAGCGGCACGAAGTTCGGATAGACCCGCACCTCCAGCGCAGGCGGCAGCGTGCGTTGCTGCCACCACAGGCGCCACGGCGAACGCATGCGCAGGTGCACCCCCTCGAAGCGGAAGTGCCCACGCTGCAGCGGCTGCAGGTGGTAATGCAGGGTGGACGCCGTACCGGCCTGCAGGCGCACGCGCTGCGGCAGCGATTCCAGCGGCCAGCCGCCGGGCGCCAGGTCGAACACCTGCACCGTCATCGATTGCTCGGCCTGCAGACGCAACGCCGCCTCGCGGCGCACGCCCAGTGCCAGCGCTTCGGGCAGCTCGCGTTGCACCTGCGGCGATGCACGCCGCCACTGCCGCCACAGGTCCCACAGGGCGGGCAACGCGATGGCCACGGCTGCCAGTGCCCAGCTCCAGCGCGGCAGCCATCCGCCCAGCACCAGCCCGCCCAGGGCGGCCCAGGCCAGCAGCAGCGCCAGCAGCAGCGGGGCCGGCCTCATCGGCGCGGCGCTTCCACCTTGGCCAGCAGCGCGCCCAGCACGTCGTCGGCGCCCTGGCCCTCGATCTGCAGTTCCGGCGCCAGTGCGATGCGATGGCGCAACGCGGGGCGGGCGATATCGCGCACGTCGTCCGGCGTGACGAAGTCGCGGCCGGCCAGCACGGCCTGTGCGCGCGAGGCACGCACCAGCGCGATGCTGCCGCGCGGGCCAGCGCCGACGGCGATGCCCGGCCACTGCCTCGTGGCCGCCACGATCCGCACCGCGTAGTCGATCACTTCGTCATCGACGGTGATCGCCGCAGTGGCACGCTGCAGTTCCAGCAGCTCGCCGGCACCGAGCACACGCGGCACCTGGCTCAGGTCGAAATCGCTGGCAGCGCGGCCGCTGGTGATCGCGGTCACCATGCGCTTCTCGTCCTCCAGCTGCGGGTAGTCGATCAGCACCTTCAGCAGGAAGCGGTCCAGCTGTGCTTCCGGCAGCGGGTAGGTGCCTTCCTGCTCCAGCGGGTTCTGCGTGGCCAGCGCCATGAAGGGCGGCGCCAGGGTGAAGGCCTTGCCCTCGATGGTCACCTGGCCTTCCTGCATCACTTCCAGCAGGGCCGACTGGGTCTTGGCCGGGGCACGGTTGATCTCGTCGGCCAGCAGCAGGTTGGTGAACACCGGGCCGCGCCGGATCTTGAAGCTCTCGCTCTTCGGGTCGTACACCGCGTGGCCACTGACGTCGCTGGGCATCAGGTCGGGGGTGAACTGCACGCGCCCGTAGTCCAGCTCCAGGGCCTGTGCCAGTGCGCGCACCAGCAGGGTCTTGCCCAGCCCGGGCACGCCCTCGATCAGCACGTGGCCACCGGCCAGCAGCGCCACCAGGATCTGGTCCAGTACATCGGCCTGGCCGATGAAGGCGTGTCCAACGGCGGTGCGGATGGCATCGACGCGTTCGATCAGGCGGGCGTTGGCGGCCGCCGGCAGCTCGGGGACTTCGGTCATAGCAGGGATCTCATCTGGAGCAGCAAGCGGATGCGCTCGCGCAGGGCGGAGGAATCGTGCGGTGGCGGGGGCGTGAGCGCGCTGGCAACACGGCCTTGCGGCCATTTCAGCAGTTCGGCGATGGCCTGATCGCGTGGCG
Organism: Stenotrophomonas sp. YJH_SMC_10; assembly: GCF_059371555.1. Classification (NCBI taxonomy): domain Bacteria; kingdom Pseudomonadati; phylum Pseudomonadota; class Gammaproteobacteria; order Lysobacterales; family Lysobacteraceae; genus Stenotrophomonas; species Stenotrophomonas sp. YJH_SMC_10. The sequence goes on from NZ_JCAFUS010000007.1 coordinate 164,595, forward strand.
CACCGTCCAGTGCAGCGGCTACCGGTGCGCGCAGCCGCAGGCGATGCAGGAACAGGGCACGCACGGCGTCGTACAGGCGCGTGCCGTGGCCGAAGCGCAGCAGCAGCTCGCCACTGGCACGCACGTGTTCCAGCAGCGAGCGGCGTTCCAGCACCGGCGACGGCAGCAGGCTGCCGAAGCGTTGCGAGCGGGCCCACAACCAGCCCAGCAGGGCCAGCAGCAGCGGCGCCCACAGCGGCCAGCCCTGGTAGAACAGGCGCGCCCACAGCGACGGCGGGCGGCTGGCATAGACCAGCCAGAATGCACCCTTGCCGTAATTCGGGTCGAGCAGGTAACGGGTCAGGTCGCGGTGCGAGAGATCGTGCAGGCCGTCGCTGGCCTTGCCCGCAGCCGACGCCAGGCGTGCCGCCGGCGACTCCACCTCGCCGCGCATGAATTCCATGTCGGCCAGCACGCTCACCTTGCCCTGGCCATGGTGCAGCCGTGCGAACACCAGGCCGTGCTCGTTGCCCCAGCGCCGTTCAGCCCGCGCACTGGCGGCAAAACCCAGCGTGAAGCGACGGCCGCCGCAGAACTCGACGTGGCTGGGATCATCGATGACGTGGAATGGCTGGCAGTGGCTGCGCTGGTACAGGCTGTCCACGCCCAGCTGGTCCAGCAGGGGGCCCTGCGTGCTGCTGGCGTCGTCCTCGGCCGGTGGTGGCGTGCGCACCAGCAGATGGCCACCGCCATCCACCCAGTCCAGCAGCGCTCTGGCCGTGGGTGCCGGCAGCTCGCTGCTGTCCTGCAGCAGCACCACCGTATCGTGCTGGCCCAGTGCCATCTGCTGCAGCTCCAGCCGGGGGCGCGAGTGCACCTCGATGCCATCGGCGCGCAGTGCCTGGCCCAGCACGTACAGCGGGTTGTAGCCGGCCTCGCCCTGCGGCGGCAGCTGCACGGTCTCGGTGACCCGCTCATGCGTGCGCAGGTAGAGGATCGTCAGCGGTACGCCGAACAGCACCAGCGCGCCCAGCAGCAGCGACCAGAACAGGCGCGGGCTCATGCCAGCCACCTGTACTGCTGGCGCAGCGTGTCGGCCAACGCATCGAAATCGGCGCGGCTGGGCAGGCGGCCACCGTAGGCGGCGTACTGCCACATGCGCACGATGCGCGCGAACAGGTCACGGTCGGTGGCGTCGGGCATGCGCCGCGAGGCGCGAAGGCATTGCGCTTCGGTGGCGCCGGGGGGAAGCGCGATGCCGCTGCGCTCGCCCACCGTGCGCACGCTGGCGCGGTACAGCAGGGCCAGCGCCTGCCGCGGCCGGCCCTGGTCCCACAGCAGCCCGGCCTGGGTCGCCACGTCCGGCGGCAGCACGACCGGCAGCTCCACCTGTTCCTCCACCACCTGCGGTGCAGCCTCGGCCTTGCGCCGGCCACTGCCGCGCAGCCACGGCAGCCACAGCCGCGCGGTCAACAGCAGGACCAGCAGCAGCACGCCGAGCAGGCCCCACAGGCCCCATTCGGCCAGGCGCGCCAGCCAGGCGATGCCGGCCTTGCGGTTGCTGCGCTCACCGGTGTCGCTGCGTTCGCGCTGCAGCGTCTTCTCTTCCTTCTTTTTGTCCTCGGCCTGTTCGATCGGCTTCCAGCGCGTAACCTGGCGGGTCGGGCGCTGCAGCGGATCTTCATAGGCGCGGTTCACCGCCTGGCGGAAACCGGCGGTATCCACCGGCGCCGCGCCGAAGATCACGGTGGGCGTGTTGGCCGGGTCGTTCTCCGCGGTGGCCGGTTCTTCCGCACTGTCGTCGTTCTCTTCGGCATCGTCGGGCTGCGCAGCGACCGTCTGCGCGTCCTGCGCGTGCGCGGGCGCGCAGGCCAGCGGCAGCGCAAGGCAGAGCAGCAGGGCCAGCGTCGATGCCGACGGCAGCAAACGCTCGCGCAGGCGGCGCAGGGCGATCTCCACGTCCCAGGCTTCCATCTGCGTGCGCCGGTTCAAGTACAGGCCGAACCCGGCGCCGACGTAGAACGGACCGATCAGCACCGAGGCCAGCCAGCACGCCAGGTTGAAGCCCAGCTGCGCCCAGGTCGGCGTGTCCTGGCCGATCATGTCCCATGCGGCCCGCCACGATTCGGACATCAGCTCCAGTGGCATGAACATGAACACCGCGCCGATCGCACCGGACACCAGCACCGCTTCAAACGCCATGCAGGCCACGGTCAGCACGGCAGCGGCACCCGCCGCGCCAGCGGCCACGGCACGGCGGCGTGCGCCGCGCTGGGCCGGCGCATTGCCCTCCAGCAGGTTCACCGGCAGGCACAGGCTGCGCAGCACGCTGAAGCGGCGCCAGCCCAGGTAGCCCCAGAAGCCGGCGTTGCCCCAGCGGCGCTGCGCGCGCAGCGCCGACAGCGTTCCCACCGGCTCGCCGAAGATGCCACGCGACAGCACGTACAGCGGCGCCCGTTCGAACAGCGGCTTGCACCACCACATCGCCAGCCACGCCCAGCCGAATGCATCCAGCCACCAGCCCAGCGCGTTGAAGACCACGAACAGCGGCGCACTGGCCAGCAGCCAGCTGCCCCACACCGCGCGTGCGTGGCGGCGCGACAGGGCACTGCCCAGCTCCATCGCTTCCCAGCCACTGCGCGCGCGCAGCACCACGTCCAGGCGGTCAATGCGCATGGCCGCCTCCGCGCCCGCCGCGCCACAGCCACAGCAGCACACCGGCCCACAGCACGCCGGCCACGCTGAACTTGCCCCACGCCGGCACTTCGGCAATCGACGACCAGAACGCTTCGATGAACGCAGCCACCAGCAGCATGAACGCCACGCCCAGGCACAGGCGGGCACCGATGCGGCCGCCCTCGACCAGCGCGTCCAGGCGGCTGCGCCGGCCGGGGGCCAGCAGTTTCATGCCCAGCTGCAGTCCGGCACCGCCGGCGATCACGATCGCGGTCAGCTCGAAGGCCCCATGGCCTGCGACGAAGCGCCAGAACGGATCGCCATGGCCGATGTGCTGCAGGTGGCCGGCCACCGAACCGATGATCACGCCGTTGAACAGCAGCACCAGCAGCGTGCCCAGCCCGGCCAGCAGGCCGCTGGCGAAGGTGCGCAGGGCGATGCTGATGTTGTTGAGGATGTAGTGGCCGAACATCATCCAGTCGGTCCCGCTGTCACGCCCGAGGCGCTCGGCGGCGGGATCGTACATGCGCTCCATCTCGGCGATCTGGCGGTTGTCCATCACGATGTGGATCAGGTCCGGGTAGACCTGCACCAGCACGAAGCAGGCCACCGCCGGCAGCGCGAACATCGCCAGCGCCACCCACATGCTGCGCGCCTGGCTGCGCACCAGCAGCGGGAAGTCGGCCACCAGGAATTCCAGCGCACCGCGCCAGCGCGTCGGCGGCGTGCGGTACAGCACGCTGTGGCCCTGCTGCATCAGCTGCTGCAGGCGCTGCACCAGCTGCGGGCTGTAGCCGCGCTCGCGGGCCAGCGCCAGCTGCTGGCACAGGCGCCGGTAGCGCTGCGGGAACGCGCTGTCGTCCAGGGCCAGCTCGCTGCGCTGGCGGCGCTTGCGGCGCGAAGCGCCGGCCCGCAGCAGCAGCCAGTGCTCCAGGTCCTGCCATTCCTGCTGGTAGCGGGCGACGAACTGTTCCTGCTTCATCGCCGCCCCAGCAACCAGTTGGCCATGGCATACAGGCGCAGCACGCCGACCTGGCCATGGGTGCCGGTCAGGGGTTCGGCAATGCCGGCCAGTTCCTGCTGGCGTGCCGACGACAGCCGTGGTGCGCGCTCGGCGAAGGCCATCAGCGCGGCCTGTTCCTCCGGCCGCAGTGGCTGTGGCGGCGCCAGCGCGCTGTCGATGGTCGGCGGCGGCGGCAGGTACAGTACCGGTGCATGCACCACCACGGTGCCGGCGACCAGGTCGCCGAGGCGACGGCCATGCGGATCGAACAGGCTGCTGACCAGGCCCAGCGCGTAGCCGAATGGCAGCATGTCCACGGTGCGCAGCAGGTTGCGGGTGATGGCGGCCATCCAGCCCACCGGCGCGCCGTCGCGCGCGAGCACGCGCAGGCCCAGTGCGCGCTTGCCCAGGGTGCGGCCCCACCGCGCTTCGCAGACGATCGGGTAGGCCCAGTAGACCAGGAACATCAGCACCAGGCCGAGCCCGGAGCCGAACGTGTCCAGCAGCGCCAGCGGGATCGACATCAGCACCAGCACCGCGATGCGCACGCCCAGATCGATCAGCCAGGCCATCGCCCGCGGCACCGGGCCGGCCGCCGGCAGCTGCAGCGGCACACCCTCCGGCGTCACCACCTCGCGGTAGGTATCGAGCATCGGTGCGGCCATCAGCGCGATGGCCTTCGTTGTGGGCGCCGGAGTCCTCTCCGGCAGGCAGCCACAGGCATGGGGGGTCTCGACAGGTCCTGGTCGGGCCCAGACTTTAGCAGAGCCGCATGGCGGCGTTGGCGGCTCAGCCCAGGTATTCGTCCTTCAGCCGCACGTAGTGGTCGGCCGAGTAGTGCAGCGACTCGATCTCCTTGTCGCTCAGCGTGCGCGCCGGGCGTGCCGGGTTGCCCACCCACAGCTCGCCTTCGCCGACCACCTTGCCCGGGCCGACCACCGCACCGGCGCCGACGAAGCCATGGCGCTCGACCCGGGCGCCGTCGAGGATGCAGGCGCCCATGCCGATCAGGCTGTAATCACCGATGCTGCAGGCATGGATGATGCAGCCATGGCCGACGGTCACGCCTTCACCGATCAGGGTCGGGTAGCCGGCCTTGTTGTAGGGACTGTGGTGGCTGACGTGGATGATGGTGCCGTCCTGCACGTTGGTGCGTGCACCGATGCGCACGAAATTGACGTCGCCGCGGATGACCGTGCCCGGCCACACCGACACGTCCTCGGCCAGTTCCACGTCGCCGATGACGGTGCAGGCCGGATCGATGTACACGCGCTCGCCGAGGACGGGCATCTTGTCGCGGAAGGGGCGCAGCGGGTTCATCGGTTTCTCCGGAAATCAGGGCGTTCGCACCGATGATACCTGCGTGGTCCGCACACCGCGTGGTAGTGCCGGCCGCTGGCCGGCAACCGCAGAAATCCAGATGCGCCCATGAGGTTGCCGGCCAGCGGCCGGCACTACCAGACGCAGGCGCGGTCGCCTATGCAGGCGCGTGCTCGGCCAGCATCTGCCGGAACAGTGCGTCCAGCCAGGCGCTGTCGCCCTGTCCGGCGGGCAACGATGGCGCCTGTGCTGCGCGGGCAGCCAGCTCGCCCTCGATGAAGTCGCTGATCGCTGCAATGCGCGGTCCCGCGGCGACCTCAGCGCTGGCGCGCTTGACCACCAGCAGGGCATCGATCGCTTCACGCACCGGGCCCTCCGGCAGCCGCCGGTCCAGCAGATCCTCGAAGGCCATCGGCGGTGGCGTCTGCTCGTGCTCGATCCACTGGCAGGCCAGCAGCGGGCGCAGCACATACAGGTACTTCTTGGTGCGCACCGTATCACCACGCAGGTAACCGCGATGATTCGAGCGCGCCATGTTGAAGTAGTGCCACCACGTGCCCAGCGGCGAATAGAAGGCCTTTGCTGCCTCCCACAGCTGCGCCACGGCGGCGTCGTCCTGCCGGTACACGATCGGCGAGCGCAGCCACTCGATCAGCGTCGGGTTGGACTTTGAAACCAGTCGCAGCGCCTTGCGCAGATCCCAGCCGCTGACATCGAGCGCATCGTCGATCGGCAGCTCGATCACGTCCCGCTGCGCATCGCCGGGGCCGGTGCTCTCGTTGACGGTGAGATACCACGGCTGGCGATGCACGTAGATGAAGCGTGCATCGTAGTCGCTATCCGGCGACGAGAAGCCCCAGCCACGGCTGCCGGACTCGCACGCCAGCAGAACGCGCACGTCGTGGCGCTGTTCGATGTCGGCGAGGCTGGAAAGAATGGCGGCGCGCTTGTCCGGCGCGATCGGGTGGATGTCGTCCATGCAGTCGTGATCCGTTGATGTCGAGCGTGCTCGACTGTAACGCAGTTGCGCACCGGTAGTGCCGCCCGCTGGCCGGCAACCTCATGGGCGCACCTTGAATTCTGCGGTTGCCGGCCAGCGGCCGGCACTACCGGCTAGGGTTCGTAGCTGTAACCCATCCCGTACACCGAGCGGATCGGTTCGCCTTCCATGCCAGCGTCGGCCAGCTTGCGGCGCAGGTTGCGTACATGGCTGTCGACGGTACGGTCGACCACCACGCGATGATCCAGGTACAGGCGGTCGAGCAGCTCATCGCGCGCCCAGATCCGGCCTGGCGTGGCCAACAGGGTGCGCAGCAGGCGGTACTCCACCGGCGTCAGGTCCAGGCCCCTGCCGTTCCAGGTGGCGCGCGCCGCCGGTTCGTCGATGTGCAGCCCGCTGTTGGCGCGTGCAGCCGGGTCCGGACGGTAGCGGCGCAGCACCGCCACCACCCGCGCCACCACTTCGCGCGGGCTGAAGGGCTTGCAGATGTAATCGTCGGCGCCGATGTCCAGGCCCAGCAGGCGGTCGATCTCTTCCACCCGCGCAGTGACCATGATCACCGGCACATCGCTGCTGGCGCGCAGTTCGCGGCACAGGTCCACGCCATCACGCTGCGGCAGCATCAGGTCCAGCAGCACCAGATCGGGTTGGTAGCGCGCGAATGCGTCGATCACCTGGCTGCCATCGTCCACCCATTCGCTGGTCATGCCGGCGGCCGCCAGGTAGTCGCGCAGCACCGAGGCCAGGCGTGGCTCATCCTCGACGATCAGGATCTTCGCGGACGCGGCGGGGGACAGGCTCATGCGGACTCCGGCAGGGTGACGACCACGCGCAGCCCGCCCAGCGGCGAGGGCTCGGCGTGGATATGGCCGTGGTGGGCGAGGATGATGTTGTGGCTGATGGCCAGGCCCAGCCCGCTGCCGCCGCTGGCGCGGTTGCGCGAACTCTCCACGCGGTAGAAGCGCTCGAACAGCAGCGCGCACTTGTCGGCCGGTACGCCCGGCGCGGTGTCTTCCACGATCAGCTGCACGCCGGCGGGCACGCGCGCAGCCTGCACGCGCACGCGGCCGCCGGCATGGGTGTAGCGCAGCGCGTTTTCCAGCAGGTTGGCCAGCACCTGCTGCAGCCGCCGCTCGTCGCCGGAGACCTGCAGCGGCGCGTCCGGCAGATCCTCCTCCAGCGCCAGCCCCGCTGTGGAGAAGCGCACTCGCATGCCATTGAGCTCGCTGCGCAGCAGCGCCGCCACGTCCAGCGGGGCGAAGCGGTAGGCCAGGCCGCCGGACTGGGTCATCGACAGGTCGTGCAGGTCGTCGATCAGCTTGCCCAGCTGGCGGATCTCGCCCTGCAGGGCACCGAGGTTGGCGCGGTCCAGCGGGCGGATGCCGTCCTCGATGGCTTCCAGTTCGGCACGCACCACCGCCAGCGGCGTGCGCAGTTCGTGCGAGATATCGGCGATGAAGGCACGGCGGTTGCGTTCGGTATCATCCAGCGCCTGCGCCATCCGGTTGAAGTCGTTGACCAGGGCGTCCAGCTCGTCATCGCTGGTGCGCTCGATGCGGGTGGCGTAGTCGCCGGCAGCGAGCCGATGGGTGGCTGCGGCCAGCTTGGCCAGGCGTTGCCGGAGCGCGCGCGATACCAGCCAGGCCAGCAGCACCGTCACCAGCAGCAGCGCGATGCCGATCACCCACCACGCACGCATCTGGGTGTTGTAGAAATTCAGGTCATTGGTGGCGATCACGGTCTGGAACGGCACCATGCCCAGCCAGCCGACCGTGTGCCCATCGACCTGCACGGCGTGCGGCTCGTCGTCGCTGGTCGCGTCCGGGTTGCCGGCCACGAACCGATGCTGTGCATCGAACAGGCCCAGGCGGGAGGGAACGCCGGTCTGGTCGGACAGCGGCGGCACGGGCCCCTCGTGCCCATGGGCCAGATCCGGGCGCAGCAGCCGCGCCCAGCGGTCACTGTCACCGCGCAGATGCTCCCAGCCGCCGTGCGTGCGGTACTCGCGCTGCAGGTGTGGCATCACGCGCTGCATGCGCAGATCGCCCTGGTCGTTGAGGTAGTCCAGGAAGCCGGTCTGGAATGCCACGCGGCTGGCAATACCGTTCACTGCCAGCACCAGCAGGCAGGCGGTGAAGATCGCGAGGAAGGTCTTCGCGGTCAGGCCGAATTTGAGTCGTATCTTCGCCATCGCCGGGCCATTAGCGGCGCATGCGGCGCCGAAAGCAAGCGCCCGCTGAGCCGGTCGCACAATCTCCATATTCTCTGCACACTTTCACGGCAGCGTGCACGGGTCAACGCAAGGCCCCACGCCCCCCCATGTCATTCCTGCGCCCGCTGTCCCGCTCCCCCCGTCCGCTGATGTTGCCCCTGCTGCTGGCCCTGGCGGCCTGCTCGGCGGGCCGGACCGAACCTCCGGCTGCTCCCGAAGTGGGCGTCATCACCGCCCGCGCGCAGCCGCTGTCACTGCAGCAGACCCTGCCCGGCCGTGCGGTGCCGTTCGAGCTGTCCGAGGTGCGGCCGCAGGTCGGCGGACTGGTCCGCCAGCGGTTGTTCACCGAAGGCCAGCAGGTCAAGGCCGGCCAGCTGCTGTACCAGATCGATCCGGCGCCGTACCAGGCTGCGTTCGATACCGCCCGTGGCCAACTGGCGCAGGCCGAGGCCAGCGTGCTGTCGGCCCAGCCCAAGGCCGAGCGCACCCGCGCGCTGCTGGGCATGGATGCGGCCAGCAAGCAGGATGCCGACGATGCCACCTCGGCGCTGAAGCAGGCGCAGGCCAACGTGATTGCTGCGCGCGCTGCACTGCAGGCCGCCCGCATCAACCTCGACTACACCCGGGTGACCGCACCGATCGACGGCCGCATCGGTACCTCCAGCGTCACCGCCGGCGCGCTGGTTGCCGCCAGCCAGGATGCCGCGCTGGCGACCATTCAACGGTTGGACCCGGTCTATCTGGACGTGACCCAGTCCAGCACGCAGATGCTGGCGCTGCGCAAGCAGCTCGATGCCGGCCTGGTGAAGGCCATCGACGGCAAGGCCCAGGTGAAGGTGCTGCTGGAGGACGGCAGCAGCTATGCCCATGAAGGCACGCTGGAGTTCGTCGGCAGCGCGGTCGATCCGGGCACCGGCAACGTGGTGCTGCGCGCGGTCATTCCGAACCCGGAGGGCCTGCTGCTGCCGGGCATGTACCTGAAGGCGGTGCTGCCGATGGCCACCGATGCGCGCGCTTTGCTGGTGCCGCAGAAGGCGGTGCTGCGCAATGAGCGCGGCGAGCCGCTGCTGCGCCTGCTCGATGCCAGGGACCACGTGGTCGAGCGCCGGGTCAGCACCGGCCAGGTGGTGGGCAACCAGTGGCAGATCACCCAGGGCCTGAAGGCCGGCGAGCGGGTGATCGTCAGCAACGGCAGTGCGGTATCGCTGGGCCAGCAGGTGAAGCCGGTGGCCGCCACCACGGCGCAGCTGGCGGCGATGCCGGCGGTCGACCCGAACGGCAACACCGACGAAAAGTCGCACTGAGGCCTGCCGCGCATGGTTCGTTTCTTCATCGACCGGCCGATCTTCGCCTGGGTGATCGCCATCGCGGTCAGCCTGCTCGGCCTGCTCGCGATCCTGATCCTGCCGGTGGACCGCTACCCGCAGATCGCCCCGCCCACCATCACCATCCGCGCCACCTACACCGGCGCCTCGTCGCAGACCGTGGAAAACGCGGTCACCCAGGTCATCGAGCAGTCCCAGCAGAGCCTGGACCACCTGATGTACATGACCTCGACCAGTGCCTCCGATGGCTCGGCGCAGGTCAACCTGGTCTTCGCCACCGGCACCAACCCGGACACCGCGCAGGTGCAGGTGCAGAACCAGCTGCAGGCCGCGATGGCCACGCTGCCGCAGGCGGTGCAGCAGAACGGCCTGACCATCACCAAGTCCAGTGGCTCGATCTTCGAGGTGCTGTCGTTCACCAGCGAAGACGGCAGCATGGACAACTTCGATGTCGCCAACTTCATGGAGGCGCGCATCGATGACCAGATCAGCCGTGTCAGCGGCGTCGGCAACATCCAGCCGATCGGCCAGGAATACGCCATGCGCATCTGGCTGGACCCGGAGAAGATGCGGCAGTACGCACTGATGCCGTCGGACATCGAGACCGCCCTGCAGGCGCAGAACACCGACGTATCGGCCGGTGAGCTGGGTGGCCAGCCGGCACTGAAGGGCCAACAGCTGGACGCCACGGTCACCGCACGCAGCCGCCTGCACACCCCCGAGCAGTTCGCGCAGGTAGTGCTCAAGGCCGATGCCAATGGCAGCGTGGTGCACCTGGGCGACGTGGCGACGATCGGCCTGGGGCCGGAAAGCTACGACAGCATCAGCACGTTCAACGGCAAGCCGTCGGCCTCGCTGGGCATCGAGCTCAATGCCGGTGCCAACGCCATCGCCGTGTCCAAGGCCGTCGAGGCACGGCTGCAGCAGCTGCAGAAGTACTGGCCGCACGGCTACACCTACCACGTGGCATTCACCACCACGCCGTTCGTGACCATCTCGCTGAAGGAAGTGGTGATCACCCTGATCGAGGCGATCGCGCTGGTCGTGCTGGTGATGTACCTGTTCCTGCAGAACTGGCGGGCCACGCTGATCCCGACCATCGCGGTGCCGGTGGTGCTGCTGGGCACGTTCGGCGTGCTGGCCGCCTTCGGCTATTCGATCAATACCCTGACCATGTTCGCGCTGGTGCTGGCCATCGGCCTGCTGGTGGACGACGCCATCGTGGTGGTGGAGAACGTGGAGCGGGTGATGACCTTCGAAGGGCTGGCACCGAAGCCGGCCACGCTGAAGGCGATGGGCCAGATCACCGGCGCGCTGGTCGGCATCGTGCTGGTGCTGACCGCGGTGTTCTTGCCGATGGCGTTCTTCAGCGGTGTCACCGGCGTGATCTATCGCCAGTTCTCGGTGACGATCGCCGCCGCGATGATCCTGTCGGTGCTGGTGGCGATGACCATCACCCCGGCGCTGTGCGGCAGCATCCTGCACCCGATTCCCAAGGGCGGCCATCCGCATGGCGACCCCGCTGGCGAACCCAGCCTGCTGGGCAAGTTCTTCATCTGGTTCAACCATCGCTTCGAGCGCACCTCCAACGGCCTGCGCCATCGCGTCGACCGCTTCCTCGGCCGGCGCACGCTGGGCGTCCTGTTCTATCTGGTGCTGAGCGTGGCCACCGGCCTGCTGCTGTGGCACCTGCCGGGCGCGTTCCTGCCCGATGAAGACCAGGGCATGCTCAACGCGTTGGTGAAGCTGCCGGCCGGGTCCACGCTGGAGCAGACCCGTGCCGTGATGGACCGCCTCAGTGCGGCGGCAGTGCAGGACGACAGCGTGCTGTCGATCCAGGCCACCGCCGGTTTCAGTGTGACCGGCAGCGGCCAGAACGTGGGCCAGGCGTTCATCCGCCTGAAGGACTGGGACGACCGCAAGGATGACGCCGACACCATTGCCGCACGACTCACCCGGGCCATGGCCAGTGTGCCCGATGCGCAGGTGTTCATCACCTCGCCACCGGCGATCCTCGGCCTGGGCGATGCTGGCGGTTTCACCCTGGAACTGCAGGACGAAGGCGGTGCCGGCCATGCCGCCGCCGTGGCCGCGCGCAACACACTGCTGAAGAAGGCCGCCAGCGACCCGAAGCTGGTCAACGTGCGCTACGCCAGCCTGGAAGACGCGCCGGTGTATGCGGTGAAGGTGGACGACGCCAAGGCGCAGGCGATGGGCGTGAATCCGCAGGACATCAACGACACCTTGAACGCAGCGCTGGGTGGCGACTTCGTCAACAACTTCATCTACAAGGGCCGCATCAAGAAGGTGTTCATCCAGGGCACGGCCGAAGCCCGCATGCAGCCGCAGGACATCGAGCGCTGGAGCGTGCGCAACCAGGCTGGGCAGATGGTGCCGCTGTCGTCGCTGGTCAGCGCGCACTGGACCAGTGCCCCGGCCGCATTGCAACGCTACAACGGCGTCTCGGCGATGGAGATCACCGGCCAGCCGGCACCGGGCGTCAGTTCCGGCGAGGCGATGGCCGAGATCGCGCGCCTGGCCGACACGCTGCCGGAAGGCTTCAGCCATGCCTGGTCGGACATGGCCTACCAGGAACAGCTGTCGGGCAACCAGGCGCCGATGCTGTACGCCATCTCGCTGCTGTTCGTGTTCCTGTGCCTGGCCGCGCTGTATGAAAGCTGGGCGGTGCCGTTCGCGGTGATGCTGGCGGTGCCGGTGGGCGTGTTCGGCGCCGTGCTGATGATGAACCTGCGTGGCCTCAACAACGACGTGTACTTCCAGGTCGGCCTGCTGACCACGATTGGCCTGGCAGCGAAGAACGGCATCCTGATCGTCGAGTTCGCGCGCATCCTCGAACAGCAGGGCAGGAACACCCGCGACGCAATCCTGCAGGCGGTCTACCTGCGGCTGCGGCCGATCGTGATGACCTCGCTGGCGTTCCTGATGGGCGTGTTGCCGCTGGTGTTCGCCACCGGCGCCGGTTCGGCCGCGCGCCGTTCGCTGGGCACGGGCGTGGCCGGCGGTACGGTCGCCTCGATGGTGCTGGGCATGTTCTTCGTGCCGTTGTTCTACCTGCTGGTGCGCCGCCTGTTCCCGGGCCGCGCGCCGGCCGACCCCACTGCCCCGGAGGCAAGCCCATGAAGCCGATGCTGCTGCGCGCCCTGGCGGCCGCAACGATGACCACCGTGCTGGGCGGCTGCGTGAGCATGGCCCCGCACTACCAGCGTCCCGAGGCACCGGTGCCGGCGCAGTTCGGCAATGCCGCTACCGGCGCGGCCGAACCGGTACTGGCGATGCCGGCCTGGCGCGACCTGTTCCTGGAACCGCGCCTGCAGCAGGTCATCGCGCTGGCGCTGCAGAACAACCGCGACCTGCGCGTGGCGGTGCTGCAGGTGGAGAAGGAACGCGCGCAGTACCGCATCCAGCGCGCGGCGCTGCTGCCGTCGGTGGACGCCAGCGGCAGCGTCACCCGTGCGCGGGTGAGTGATGCCAACAGCGAAACCGGCGCTACCCAGGTGACCGAATCCGATGCCGTGCAGGTGGGGATCAGCAGTTGGGAGCTGGACCTGTTCGGGCGCATCCGCAGCCTGAAGGACGAGGCCCTGCAGAACTGGCTGGCCAGCGCCGAGAACCAGCGTGCCGCGCGCACCAGCCTGGTGGCTGAAGTGGCCACGGCCTGGCTGGCGCTGGCGGCCGACGAACAGTCGCTGGCGTTCACCCGGCAGACCCTGGACAGCCAGCAGCAGACCCTGCAGCGCACCGAAGCCCGCCATGCCCAGGGCCTGGCCTCCGGCCTGGACCTGTCGCAGGTGCAGACCCGCGTGGACGCCGCGCGCGGCGCGCTGGCCAGGCTGCAGGCCCAGCAGGCGCAGGATCGTGATGCGCTGCAGTTGCTGGTGGGCGCGCCGCTGGAGGCGGCACTGCTGCCCGGCGCGCAGGCACTGGACGGCAGCGTGGCGCTGGCACCGCTGCCTGCCAACCTGCCCTCAAGCGTGCTGCTGCAGCGCCCGGACGTGCTGTCGGCCGAGCACGCGTTGCAGGCGGCCAACGCCGATATCGGCGCCGCGCGCGCCGCGTTCTTCCCGACGCTGACGCTGACCGCCAATTACGGCCACAGTTCCACCGCGTTGTCGTCGCTGTTCTCGGCCGGTACCCGCGGCTGGTCGTTCGCGCCCAGCATCACCGCACCGATCTTCCACGCCGGCGCGCTGAAGGCATCGTTGGATGCCTCGAAGATCGGCAGGGACATCGGCATCGCGCAGTACCAGAAGGCGATCCAGCAGGCCTTCACTGAAGTGGCCGATGCCCTGGCCACGCGCGATCACCTGGGCACGCAGATGGAGGCACAACGGGCACTGGTCGCCGCCAGCCAGCGCAGCTACACGCTGGCCGAGGCGCGCTACCGCACCGGGCTGGACGGCTATCTGCAGGCATTGGATGCGCAGCGCAGCCTGTTTGCCGCGCAGCAGGACCTGATCGCGCTGCAGCAGCAGGAAGCGGCAAACCGGGTGACGCTGTTCAAGGTGCTGGGCGGTGGCGCGGACGCACGGTAACGCGCCCGCCAATGTGGGTGTGTCTTCCGCTCCGGTGGGTACCGACCTGGGTCGGCATAAAGGCCTTCATCCACGCATGGCGTGGATCTACCGGGGCGGGAGGCCTTGGTAGGTGCCGACCTTGGTCGGCACCCACCAGAAGCAGGTGCGACCGCTTACGCCACGCGTCCGCGGCGGGCACGCTCCAGGTGCACCAGCAGCAGCGAGATCGCCGCCGGGGTCATGCCCGGGATGCGCTGCGCCTGGCCGATGGTCTGCGGGCGCACGCGCTCCAGTTTCTGCAGCGCTTCGGCCGACAGCCCGCGCACCGTGGCGTAGTCGAAGCCTTCGGCGATCGGCGTGGCTTCATGCCGCTGCTGGCGCTCGATCTCCTCGCGCTGGCGGTCCAGGTAGCCGGCGTACTTCACGCCGATCTCCACCTGCTCGGCCACCTTGGCGTCGGCCACCGCCGGGCCCAGTGACGGCACCTGCATCAGCTGCGCGTAATCCAGTTCGGGGCGCTTGATCAGGTCCAGCACGTTGGTTTCGCGGCTGACCGCCACGCCCAGCGTGTCCTGTACCTCGCGGCCCAGTGCATTGGCCGGGGTCGCCCACAGCGCGCCCAGGCGCGCGCGCTCGGCGGCGACGGCGGCCTGCTTGGTCTCGAACGCGCTCCAGCGGTGATCATCCACCAGGCCCATTTCGCGGCCGGCCGGGGTCAGGCGCTGGTCGGCATTATCCTCGCGCAGCTGCAGGCGGTACTCGGCGCGGCTGGTGAACATGCGGTACGGCTCGTTGGTGCCGTGGGTGATCAGGTCATCCACCAGCACGCCCAGGTACGCCTCGTCGCGGCGCGGGCACCAGCCGTCCAGCCCGCGCACCTGGCGCGCAGCGTTGAGACCGGCCAGCAGGCCCTGCGCAGCGGCCTCTTCGTAGCCGGTGGTGCCGTTGATCTGGCCGGCGAAGAACAGGCCGTTGACCAGCTTGGTTTCCAGCGAGGCCTTCAGCCCGCGCGGATCGAAGAAGTCGTACTCGATCGCGTAGCCCGGGCGGGTGATATGCGCGTTCTCGAAGCCGCGGATGCTGCGCACCATCTCCAGCTGCACGTCGAACGGCAGCGAGGTGGAGATGCCGTTGGGGTAGATCTCGACGATGCCCAGGCCTTCGGGTTCGACGAAGATCTGGTGGCTGGCCTTCTCGGCGAAGCGCACCACCTTGTCCTCGATGGACGGGCAGTAGCGCGGACCGATGCCTTCGATCTGGCCGCTGTACAGTGGCGAGCGGTGCAGCGCGTCGCGGATGATCTGGTGGGTCTGTTCGGTGGTGTGGGTGATCCAGCAGCTGACCTGCTGCGGATGCTCGTCCACCGAGCCGAGGAAGGACATCACCGGGCGCGGCGAATCGCCGGGCTGCTCGTCCATCACGCTGTAGTCCAGCGAACGGCCGTCGATGCGCGGCGGCGTGCCGGTCTTCAGGCGGTCGACCTGGAACGGACGCTCGCGCAGGCGCGCCGCCAGCGTAGTGGCCGGCGGGTCGCCCATGCGGCCGGCGGCGTACTGGGTCGGGCCGACGTGGATCTTGCCGGCCAGGAAGGTGCCAGCGGTCAGCACCACGGCCTCGGCATCGAAGCGCAGGCCGGTCTGGGTGATGACCCCGCGCACGGCGTCGCCTTCGATGACCAGGTCATCGACGGCAGCCTGGAACACGGTCAGGTTGGCCTGGCCTTCAACGATGGCGCGGATCGCCATGCGGTACAGGTTGCGGTCGGCCTGGCAGCGGGTGGCGCGCACGGCCGGGCCCTTGGAGGCGTTGAGGGTGCGCCACTGGATGCCGGCACGGTCGGCGGCATGCGCCATCGCACCACCCAGGGCGTCGATTTCCTTGACCAGGTGGCCCTTGCCGATACCGCCGATGGCCGGGTTGCAGCTCATCGCGCCCACCGTTTCGATGTTGTGGGTCAGCAGCAGGGTGCGCACGCCGGTACGGGCCGCGGCCAGCGCGGCTTCGGTGCCGGCGTGGCCACCGCCGATGACGATGACGTCGTAACGATGGAAGGACGGGTTCATGGGGGCTGTTCAGCTGGGGCGGGCGCGGCCGGGGCCGGCGCAGGGGTGGCGATTTTAGCGCCATTCGGGGCCCGGACGTGGGCGTCGGCCGGCCGGCGCCGAAATCAGCGCTAAAGTTGGCAGGATTTTTGCAGATAACCCAATAGCACCCACCGTGGCTGGCGCCGCAGGCGCCCGTGACCGGAATTGGAACAGGGGCCGGTACAGGCGCACGGTGGGGAAGCAGGGGGCCGGCAGTCGGGGGACTGTCCGGCCCTGTTTTTTCTGGAGGCTGTCCGGAGAGCTCCATCCACGCATGGCGTGGATCTACTGATGACGGGCCTTGGGTGGATCCACGCCATGCGTGGATGCCGTGGCGGCGGCACCAGAACAACGTGCCCCAGAAACAAACGGCCCCGCAGTGCGGGGCCGTCTGTCTTCAGAGGTGCCGACATCCGACAGGGCCGGAACAGGGGGGATCCAGATGTTCCTGTCGGATATCGACGTAGAGCTTTTTGCGGCGGCCCGTGTCGCTTTTGTCACTTTGTGACGCGGGCCGTCACCGGTTCCGTAGAGTGCAACCTGGACCGGGTGAAATGCAAGACGGTTCAGCGCTCAACTGTGCGCTGCGTCCCACGATCCATGTTGCGCCACGGGGAACCGTTCATCCTCGGCGCGCTCGGCGCCGGAGCCGGACGGGCCGGCGGTGGCGGTGCCGACGGCTGGATGTTCGACTGCGGCGGGCGACGCATCGAGTCCATGTTCCGCCACGGCGAACCACCGTTGTACGACGGCCGCGGCGGCGGCGGCGGCGGCGGACGGTTCTCGCCGCCGTTGCCGGGTGGGCGCGGTGGCGGACGGTGGTTGTGCGGCGGGCGGTAGATCGGGCGCGAGTAGTACGGGTTGCCATAGCCGCCGTAGTAGCCGCCATAACCGCCGTAGTAGGGGTAGCCGTAGTTGTAGGGATAACCGGCCGGGTAGCGGTACTCCACCGACGGCGCACCGTGGTAGTAGCCGCCGCTGCGGCCACCGCCGACATAGTCGTAGGTGGTGCAGCCGGTCAGGGCCAGCAGCAGGCCACCGGCAAGCATCAGGCGCGTTTTCATGGTGGGTCCCCCCAGAGGACGGGTTGTGCTGCCAGCTTCGTGCGCAGGCATTGAATCTGCCCTTAACTTCACTGGCCAGGATGAATGGAGGCGAAGGCCCTCATGCTGGCATGACCTGTGCCGGGGTCGCCAGCGCGGGGGCATACGTTAATCTTGCGTCATGAGCGATTCACTGTTGCCCCGTGCCGACGATGTCCTGGCTGCCGCTGCGCGGATCGCGCCGCACGCCAGCGTGACCCCGGTGCTGCGCTCGCGCACGCTCGATGCGCTGGCCGGCGCGCAGCTGGCCTTCAAGGCCGAGCACCTGCAGCGCGGCGGCGCATTCAAGTTCCGCGGCGCCTGCAACGCGGTGTGGTCGCTGGATGCCGATCGCGCCAGTGCCGGCGTGGTTACCCATTCGTCCGGCAACCACGGCGCCGCGCTGGCGCTGGCGGCGCGCACCCGCGGCATTCCGTGCCACGTGGTGGTGCCGGAAGGCGCGGTCGCGGCCAAGCTGGCCAACATTGCCCGCCATGGCGCCACGCTCTGGCGCTGCCCGCCGACCATCGCCGACCGTGAGGCCACCTGCGCCAGAGTGCAGGCCGATACCGGCGCGTCACTGGTCCACCCGTACACCGACCCGGCGGTGATGGCCGGGCAGGGCACCGCGGCCCTGGAGCTGCTGCACAGCGACGGTCCGTTCGACGTGCTGGTAGTCCCGGTCGGAGGGGGCGGCCTGGCCAGCGGTACCGCGCTGGCCCTGCAGCTGGCCAGTCCACAGACCCGGCTGGTGCTGGCCGAACCGGCCGGTGCCGACGACACCGCGCGCTCGCTGGCCGCGGGCGAGCGCCAGGGCGCGTTCGCCCCGGACACGATCTGCGACGGCCTGCGTACCCTGGTCGGCGCGCCCAACTTCGAACTGCTGCGCAACGCCAACGCCGAGGTGATCGTGGTCGATGACGCGGCGACGATGGCCGCGATGCGCCTGCTGTGGGACGTGCTCAAGCAGGTGGTCGAGCCGTCCTCGGCGACCGTGCTGGCCGCCGTGCTGGCGCAACCACAGCGGTTCGCGGGCCTGCGCGTGGGCCTGGTGCTGTCCGGCGGCAACGTCGACCTGCCCGCACTGCGCTGGGGGGCGGCATGAGCCGCGATCGGCACCGCCCCCGCACCGGCCTGCTGGGTTGGCTGTGGCGGCTGTTCGTGGTGCTGGTGATCTGGCTGCTGGGCGTGACCGCCTGGATCGTCTGGGTCGGCGAGCGCGACCAGGCGGCCAAGGCCGACGCCATCATCGTGCTGGGTGCGGCGGCCTATGACGCCAAGCCGTCACCGGTATTCGAGGAGCGCATCCGCCACGGCCTGGACCTGTACGAAGCCCGCTACGCGCCGCTGCTGATCTTCACCGGCGGCTATGGTGGCACCGGCGCGCGCTTTTCCGAGTCGCAGGTGGCGCGGCGCTACGCGCTCAAGCATGGCGTGCCGGACGATGCGATCCTGATCGAGACTGCCTCGCGCAATACCGTGCAGAACCTGGTGGAAGCCAAACGACTGATGGACCAGCGCGACCTGCACCGGGTGATCATCGTCAGCGATCCGCTGCACATGGCGCGCGCGTTGCGGTTGAGCAGGGCGCTGGGCATTGATGCGCTGGCCTCGTCCACGCCCAGCACGCGCTTCCGCAGCTTCCACACCAGCTGGCGCTTCCTGGTGCAGGAGATCTATTTCTTCCACCGCGACCTGGTGCGCCCGCCGCTGAGCTCGCCGGCCAATACCTGAGCGCGGAAGCCTGTTCTGGGCGGGTGTCATGCGGTCGTGCCGGCCGCTGGTCGGCAGAGGTCCACCAGGGAATCATGAGGTGCCGGCCAGCGGCCGGCACTACCGGGCGATCAGCCGCCGACACGGCGCGGATCTGGTGGGTGCCAACCCTGCGTACGGCGTGGCATGTGGTAGTGCCGGCCGCTGGCCGGGAGAGATCCACCAGGGAATCGTGAGGTTGCCGGCCAGCGGCCGGCACTACCGGGCGATCAGCCGCCGACACGGCGCGGGTTTGGTGGGTGCCAACCCTGCGTACGGCGTGGCATGTGGTAGTGCCGGCCGTTGGCCGGCAGAGATCCACCAGGGAATCGTGAGTTTGCCGGCCAGCGGCAGGCACTACCGGGCGATCAGCCGCCGACACGGCGCGGATCTGGTGGGTGCCAACCCTGCGTACGGCGTGGCATGCGGTCGTGCCGGCCGCTGGGGGGCAGAGGTCCACCAGGGAATCGTGAGGTTGCCGGCCAGCGGCCGGCACTACCGGGCGATCTGCCGCCGACACGGCGCGGGTCTGGTGCGTGCCAACCCTGCGTACGGCGTGGCATGAGGTAGTGCCGGCCGCTGGCCGGCAGAGGTCCACCGGGGAATCATGAGGTGCCGGCCAGCGGCCGGCACGACCGGGCGATCAGGTCTGCTTGCGCCGGATCGGAATCGCCGACACCGGCACCGAGGCGACGTCATGCCCGCCTTCGCGGATCGGTGCGCCCGGGTCTGGTGCCCAGGCGTGGGCGTAGATCACTTCCCAGCTGCTGGGCAGCTTGCCGTCGGCGCGGCGCATCGGTTCGTACGCCGCTGCCGCTGCGGCGAAACGGCCACGTCCGGTCAGCGTGTGGCGGCGGTCCACCCGCGCATTGGTCGCGCCCATCGCGCGCAGCTCGCGCATCAATGAGGGCAGGTCGTCGTAGGTCAGGGTGAACAGGTCGCGATCCAGCACCGGGTCGCGGAAGCCGGCCATCATCAGCGCATCGCCGAACTGGGCGATCTGCGCGAAGCGGCTTACGTGCGGGCGGTCATCGGCGGCCGCAAAGGCCTCGTTGAGTTCCACCAGCGTGTCCGGGCCGAAGGTGGAGCACAACAGCAGGCCCCCGGGCTTGAGCACGCGACGGAACCCGGCGAATACCGCCGGCAGGTCGTCCACCCACTGCAGGCACAGGTTGCTGAAGATCACGTCCACGCTGTTGTCGGCCAGCGGCAGCGCGGCGGCGTCGCCGCACAGGCGCTGGAACGGCTTCCACCACCCGGCCTGGCGCTTGGCCTGGTCCAGCATCGGCAATGCGACGTCCAGCGCGATGACCTGCGCCTTCGGCCAGCGCTTCTTCATCAGCGCGCTGGCGTGGCCGGTGCCCGCACCAATGTCCAGCACGACCTCGGGCTTGCGCGCCTCCAGGTAGTCCAGCGATTCGATCAGCCGCGACTGCACCTCGCGCTGCAGGGCGGCGGCGGCGTCGTAGCTGCTGGCGGCACGCGCGAACGCGCGGCGGACGTGGCGGGCATCGAAGTGGGACGGCATTGCGAAGTCTCTTAGAACGTACCGGGGTAGGCGCCGCCGTCGATCAGCAGGTTCTGCCCGGTGAGGTAACCGGCCTGCGCACTGCACAGGAAGGCGCAGGCGGCGCCGAATTCGTCCGCCGTGCCGAAGCGGCCGGCGGGGATCTGCTGGCGGCGGCGTTCGGCCACTTCCGCAGCATTGCCGTCCTTGCCCGCACTGTGGGCGAAGTTGGCGCGCAGGCGGTCGGTGTCGAACTGGCCGGGCAGCAGGTTGTTGATCGTGACGTTGTGCGCGACGGTACGGCGCGACAGACCGGCGACGAAGCCGGTCAGGCCGCTGCGCGCGCCGTTGGACAACGCCAGGATGTCGATCGGCGCTTTCACTGCCGACGAGGTGATGTTGACGATGCGACCGAAGCCACGCGCGATCATCGCGTCGACGGTGGCGCGGATCAGCGCGATCGGCGCCAGCATGTTGGCGTCCAGTGCGGCGATCCAGTCATCGCGCTCGAAGCTGCGGAAGTCGCCGGGCGGTGGGCCGCCGGCGTTGGTGACCAGGATGTCCACCTGAGGGCATGCGGCCAGCGCCGCGGCACGGCCGGCCTCGGTGGTGACGTCGGCGGCGACCGCGCGGATCTCCGCCGCGCCGGGCAGGGCGCGCAGCCCTTCGGCTGCGGCCTGCAGCGCTGCCTCACCACGGGCCACGATCACCACGTTGACGCCCTCGCGCACCAGCGCCCGCGCGCAGCCCAGGCCCAACCCCTTGCTTGCGCCGCAGACCAGTGCCCAGCGGCCGTTGATACCCAGATCCATGCGTCAATCCTGCGGAATTCGGAGGGGACTCATTGTCCGCCATCGACCGGTGACAGGCCGGCAACGAAGTGTTGCAGGGCGCTGGCTACCTCGTCGGCATGGCCGAGGAACGGCGCGTGGCCGCCATGGGCGATGGTCAGTGCCTGTGCACCCGGGGCCAGTGCCGCGGCGGCCTGCATCGCCGCCGGAGACACCAGCCGGTCACGCTGGCCGGCGATCCACAGGCTGGGCCTGGCCAACGTCGGCAGCGCGCCGCGCAGGTCGGTGCTCTCCAGCAGGCGCAAGCCTTCCAGCAGGGCGCGTTCGCTGGGCGCGCCACGCTCGACCAGGTGCTGGCGCAGCGTGCGCAGCTCCTCGCGGGCGTGCGCCGAGCCCATCACGTCCAGCGCCAGGAAGCGTTCCAGGGTGCCACCGAAGTCGGTGGCCAGCTCGCGCCCGAACTGCTCGAACACCGCCGGCTCCACCGCATGCGGCCAGTCATCGCCACGCACGAAGCGTGGCGTGGCCGCGATCATCGCCAGCCCACGCACCTTCGGCAGTGTCGCGGCGGCGTGCAGCGCGAACAGGCCGCCCAGCGACCAGCCGCACCACACCGCCGGCGGCGTGGCTGCGGCAATGGCGTTGACCACGAACGGCAGGCGCAACGGCGTGGTGTCTTCGCGGCTGTGGCCATGGCCCGGCAGATCAACGCAATGCAGGGTGAACCGGTCGGCCAGGCGTTGCACCAGCGGCGCGAACACACCGCCCTGCAGGGCCCAGCCATGGATCAGTACCAGGTCCGGCCCCTGGCCGGTGACATCGATATGCATGGGAAAACGACAGCAGGCTCAGGCAAAGACAGGCAATGGCGGCGGCGCGGCGTCGCGCATCGCCAGGTCCACGCGGTCGCGCGCGCTGGCGATGGCCTCCACCAGGCCACGCACCTGCTCGGGGGTGTGCAGCGCGGACAGGGTGACGCGCAGGCGTGCCTTGCCTTCGGGCACGGTGGGCGGGCGGATCGCGCCGACCAGCCAACCGGCCTGTTCCAGTGTCCTGGACATCGCCATGGCGCGATGATCGTCACCACACAGCAGCGGCTGGATCGGCGTTTCCGAGGCCATCAGGTCCAGTCCGTGGCGGCGCGCTTCGCCGCGGAACAGCGCGATCAGGTCGGTCAGTTTCGAACGGCGCCAGTTGTCACGGCGCGCCAGGCGCACCGCTTCCAGTGCAGCGGCGGCCAGCGGCGGTGGCATCGCAGTGGTGTAGATGTACGGGCGTGCGGTTTCGGCCAGGTGTTCGACCAGGTCGTCGCGGCCCAGCACCAGCGCGCCGGAACCGCCCAGTGCCTTGCCGAGCGTGACAAGCTGCAGCGGCACATCGTCCACGCCCAGTCCGGCGGCGGCCACGGCACCGCGGCCGTCACCGACCACGCCCACGCCGTGCGCATCGTCCACATAGAACAGCGCCTGCTGCAGGCGCGCCACCAGCGACAATGCGCGCAGCGGTGCGATGTCGCCGTCCATGCTGAAGACACCGTCGGTGGCCAGCATCGCCGCACCGTCAGGCGCATGCTTGAGCTGGCGCATCGCGCCTTCGGCATCCAGGTGCGGATAGCGGCGCAGGCGTGCCCCGGCCAGCCGCGTCGCATCGAGCAGGCTGGCGTGGTTGAGCTTGTCCTGCACGCAGACGTCGTTCTCTTCGCTCAGCAGCGCCTGCTGCACGGCCAGGTTGGCGGCGAAGCCACTGCCGAACAGCAGTGCACGCGGATAGCCCAGCCACTCGGCCATTTCGCGTTCCAGCGCGTCGTGCAGGGCGTGGTGGCCGCAGACCAGGTGCGAGGCGCCGGCACCGGCGCCTTCGCGCGCCGCTGCATCCTGCAACGCATTGACCACGCTGAACTGCTGGGCCAGGCCCAGGTAATCATTGCTGCAGAAGCCGGTCAGCCACTGGCCGTCCACCTCCAGGCGGACGCCATCACGGCGGCTGACCGTGCGCCGCGTGCGGCGACGGCCTTGGGCATCGCGCAGGGCGCGCTGGGCGTGGAGGCGGGCGGTCAGGTCGGGGCGGGCCATGGCGGCTGAATGCAGCGACGGGGCGGCTAGGGTAGCGCGTTGCCGCGACGCCTGCTTGCGGCCCGTCTCAGGTCGCGTGAGCGCAGCCACAGGCGGGCGCTTCGGCGCTGATATCGGCGTGCACGGTGCCACCGTGGTCGTGGCCCTCGGCATCCACCTGCACCGCCATCGGCTGCAGCCCCAGCCGCGCAAACAGGGCCAGGTCGCGTTCGCTCTCCGGGTTGCCGGTGGTCAGCAGCTTGTCGCCGTAGAAGATCGAGTTGGCACCGGCCACGAAGCACAGCGCCTGCAGTTCGTCGCTCATCGCCTCGCGACCGGCCGACAGCCGCACCATCGAGCGCGGCATGGCGATGCGCGCCACCGCGATCATGCGCGCGAACTCGAACGGGTCCAGTTCGGCACTGCCATGCAGCGGCGTGCCCGCCACCTGCACCAGCTTGTTGATCGGCACCGAATCGGGATGCGCCGGCAGCGTGGCCAGTGCCAGCAGCAGGCCGACGCGCTGCGGGCGCGTCTCGCCCATGCCGACGATGCCGCCGCAGCAGGTCTTCAGGCCGGCATCGCGCACGTGCTCCAGCGTGTCCAGGCGGTCCTGGTACTGGCGCGTGTGGATGATCGAATCGTAGTAATCCGGCGCGGTGTCGAGGTTGTGGTTGTAGTAGTCCAGGCCGGCGTCCTTCAACGCGCGCGCCTGTTCGCCACTGAGCATGCCCAGCGTGGCGCAGGTCTCCAGGCCCAGTGCTTTCACCCCGGCGATCATCGCCGCCACCTTCGGGATGTCGCGGTCCTTCGGCGATCGCCACGCGGCACCCATGCAGAAGCGCGATGCGCCAGCGGCCTTGGCCTGGCGTGCCTTGGCCAGCACCGCGTCGGTGTCCATCAGCTTCTGCGCGTTCACCCCGGTGCTGTAGCGCTGTGCCTGCGGGCAGTACGCGCAGTCTTCCGGGCAGCCGCCGGTCTTCACCGACAGCAGGGTGGACACCTGCACCTGCGACGGGTCGAAGTGCTCGCGATGGACCGCGGCGGCGCGGAACAGCAGCTCGGGGAACGGCAGATCGAACAGCGCCTGCAGTTCGTCGTGTTGCCAGTCGTGGCGGATGGCAGCAGCCATGGCGGGACCTTGGGTACGAGTGGAGCGAGGGCGGCAGTGTGGGTGGGCGCCCTCGGCCTGTCAACCAAATTTCCTATTTCGTAGTTTACGGTGTAAAAAGGGTGCTAAAACGACACTCTGCGGTGTACGTTTGCTGCTGCGTACGGATTCGCGAGTTTCGCTTGGACAGCTATCAGACCTACCCGCCCCGCCGTGATGCCGTCCTGTGCAGTCTTGCCGAACTGCCCGACGGCGGCCTGCGCGTGGTGCTGGATGATCTGCGCCAGTCCGACACGCCAGGGCAGTGGAAGAACCACGTCTTCGTGACCTTCAAGGATTACCCGGCAGGGCAGCTCGATCCGGCGACGTTGCCGAAAGAGGAGCTCGAGGCTTTCGGCCACTATGTGCTGGTTCGCCTGTTGGCCATCAATGGCTGCCTGCGCGATACGGACGAGCGCTCCGACAACGATGTCCATCTCACTGACCAGGCGCGGCAGAACATCGCCGCGCTGACCAACGAGGACATCGCCTCGATCGATGAGCAGCTGTTCTCCCTCTGCGACGGGCAGTTCCGAAAGATCGCCCACATTGTGGGCATGGTCATGTCGCTGCAACCGAAGTGCCGATCGGAAATTCCCGATGTGTTCTATGCACAGCGTGTACGCATGCTGGTGGAACGGGGCGTGTTGCAGGCGCAGGGCGACCTCACGCGGATGGGCTGCTGCGAAGTGCGCATCCGGCAGTAGGCTTGCGCCAACCAGGACCTCGTTGGAACTGTGCTTACATCTACCTGCTGGAAGGACACATGCTGAAGTCCATCCAGAAGATGGAGGCAGCTAAGGCAATGAAAGAAGGATGCGCATGGAACCGGACACGATGCAGGGCGGAAAGCTGCTGATACTCGATCTGGATGAGACGCTGGTGCATGCCAGCGAGCGTGAACTGGAGCGACCCGCGGATTTCCGCCTCGTCGGCTACCACGTCTACCTGCGGCCCCATCTGCAGGCATTCCTCGACTATGCGTTTGCCCATTTCACGGTGGGTGTGTGGACGTCGTCCGGGCAACTGTACGCCGAACCGCTGGTGGACCGGCTGATGCCGGGGCGTCCGCTGGCGTTCCTGTGGTCCGCGCCGCGGTGCAGCATGGCCCGTGATTGGGAAACCGGCGGTTACACCTCGCAGAAGCGGCTGGGCAAGCTGAAGCGCCACGGCTTCCGTTTGGAGCAGATGATCGGTATCGATGACACGCCCGGCAAGTACGCCAGAAACTACGGAAATCTGGTCGAGGTGCGTGAGTTCACCGGTGATCCGGCTGATGACGAGCTGGCCCATCTGCAGCGATATCTGGAGTGGCTGCGGCAGCAGCCCAACGTGCGTGCGGTGGAGAAGCGCCGGTGGCGGGAGCGTCTGCACGCGTAGGTATCTGCACACGGCAGGTGCTATCGGCGAGCACCCGCACTTGCGCGTTTCACCGCATCCTGCAAGGCCTGCAGCCACAATAGCCGCTGCCCAACGCAAGCGCTGGCGCGCAGACTGTGCCCCATGACCGATCTCCATCGCCTCCGCGGCCGCATCACCGCGCTGGTTCTCAGCGAAGCCTGGCGCCGTCGTGCCGCGCTCTGGGGCGGCGCTGTGGCCGTAGCGCTGGTGGCCATCCTGTTCGCCAAGGCCAGCGACGCGGCCTTCCATCTGTTCCAGCGCATCACCGCGCACTCGCCATGGTGGGCCCTGCTGTTAACGCCCGGCATCTTCGCGCTGCTGGCCTGGCTCACGTCCGGTGTGCTGAAACCCACGCGGGGCAGCGGCATTCCGCAGGTCATCGCTGCGTTGGACAAGCCCGATGAGCCCTTCCGGAAGACCAATCTTTCGCCTGCGGTCTCAGCCGGCAAGCTGCTGCTGACCTCGTTGTCGCTGCTCGGTGGCGCGTCCGTTGGCCGCGAGGGCCCGACCGTGCATGTGGGTGCCAGCCTGATGTACCTGTTCGGCCGCTGGTTCGGCTTCAAGGATCCACGCGAGCTCTCGCACTTCCTGCTGGCGGGTGGTGCAGCGGGCATTGCGGCGGCGTTCAACACGCCGCTGGCCGGCATCGTCTTCGCCATCGAGGAGCTCAGCGGCCGTTTCGAGCATCGGTTCTCCGGCACCCTGCTGACCGCGGTGATCGTCGGTGGCGTGGTGTCGCTGGGCCTGCTTGGCAACTACACCTACTTCGGCCATGTGAGCGCGCGGTTGCCGCTGGGACAGGGCTGGCTGGCGATCCTGCTGTGCGGCGTGGTGGCCGGGTTGCTGGGCGGCCTGTTCGCGCGCGCGGTGCTGGCCAGTGCGGCGGGCCGCCCGCGTTGGCTGGGCCAGCTGCGGCAGCGGCATCCGGTGCTGCTGGCGGCAGGCTGCGGCCTGGTGGTGGTGGCGCTGGCGTTGACCTTCGGCGGCGGCGCGTTCGGTACCGGCTACGAGCAGGCGCGCAGCCTGGTGCAGGGGCAGGCGATGGTCGGCCACGAGTTCGGGTTGATGAAGCTGCTGGCCAACCTCGCATCGTACGTGGCCGGTATTCCCGGCGGCCTGTTCTCGCCGGCGTTGGCGGTCGGTGCGGGACTGGGCCACAACCTGGCGGTGCTGATGCCGGGCGTGGATCCGCGTGCGTTCGTGCTGCTGGGCATGTGTGCCTACCTGACCGGCGTCACCCAGGCACCGCTGACCTCGGCAGTGATCTCGCTGGAGCTGACCGATAGTGGTGATCTGCTGCTGCCGATCCTGGCCACGGTGCTGATCGCGCGGGGCGTGTCCGGGCTGGTATGCCGGGTGCCGATCTACCGTGGGCTGGCGGAGGTGTTGCTGGCGTCGGCCGTTGCATCAACCGGGCCTGGGCAGGGCGAACGCCCTTCCTGATCGGCAGCACCCTCCGCTGTTGCGGGCAGCCCCGACACTGCCATCGGTCCTTCGCCGATGGCCGCACGTGGGTGCGCGATGAAGCATGGGGGATGCGTATTGATCTCCTGCATTCGGCAACCCGTGTCTCCCGCGCACTGCTGGGCATCCTGCTGCCACTCCGCTGCCTGGTCTGCGGCGATCCGGGCCATGATGATCTCGATCTGTGCCGCGCCTGCCTTGCCGAACTGCCCTGGGCCGGTCGTGCCTGCCTGCGTTGTGCGCTGCCGTTGCCGGACGCGGCCCTGATCGTCTGCGGCAGCTGCCGCGAGGAAGCACCGCCGCAGACGGCCACGCATGCCAGCCTGCTGTACCTGCCGCCGGTGGACCAGCTGCTGCTGCGCTACAAGTTCCATCAGGACCTGGCGGCTGGTCGCCTGCTGGCGCAGTTGATGCAGCGCGCACCACCGCCCTGGTCATGCCCGCCGCTGGTGCCGGTGCCGCTGCACCGCCGGCGCCTGCGCCAGCGCGGCTACAACCAGGCTGCCGAGCTGTGCCGGCTGCTGCCGTTGCCGGTCTGGCGGGGGCTGTACCGGCGGCGGCACACAGCGCCGCAGTCCGAACGCACGGCCGAACAGCGCAGGGAAAACCTGTTCGACGCGTTCGATGTCCACGGTCCGGTGTCTACGCGTCTGACGGTGGTCGACGACGTGATGACCACCGGCAGCACGGTAACGGAAATCGCCGAAACCCTGCGCTGCGTGGGCGCCGAAGAGGTGCGGGTGTGGGTGTGCGCGCGGGTGCCGTGATCGCTCCCTTCATCGCAACGGGCTAGGATGAAGCCGATTCCGGATCGAAGGAGTGGCCATGAATTCCCCCCTGTCTCCCTTGTTGTCGGCGGTTGGCCGTAGCTGGTGGATCCTGCTGCTGTATGGCCTGGTCGCGCTCGGCTTCGGCATCATCGCCATCGGTTGGCCGCTGTCCGCAGCCATGGCATTGGCCTGGACGCTGGGCGTGATGGCCATCATCGAAGGCGTCATCAGTCTGTTCGCACTGATCAGCGGCGGCAGCGGTGCCTCGCGCGGCTGGCTGGCGCTGTATGCCATCGCCTCGCTGGGCTTCGGCATCCTGGCGGTGATCAACCCGCTGGCCACCGCCAGCGTGCTGGTGCTGTTCCTGGCGGCATGGCTGCTGGTGGCCGGCATCTATCGCATCGTCTTCGCGATCCGCGTGCGCAAGCAGATCCAGGGCGAGTGGCTGCTGATCCTCAGCGGCGTGCTGGCAGTGGTGCTGGGGCTGCTGTTCGCGGCCAATCCGTATGCAGGCGTGGCAGTGACCACGCTGTGGATCGGCATTGGCAGCCTGCTGTACGGACTGCTGCAGGTGCTGGTGGCGTTCAAGCTGCGGAAGCTGAAATGAGGGCGGTGCCCTCGTTGTTGCTGGGGGTGGCACTGGCCCTGAGCGGTTGCGCGCCGGGTGGCCTTCCGCACGCGCTGACCGGCGGCAAGGATCACCCGCCGCGCGCCGGTGTGGACGTGCGCCTGAGCGCGGTCGATGCGGCCGGCAACGGCACTCCGGCGCGCTGGCAAGGTGAAACCCTGGCCCTGCGCGAGCCGCCGATTGCCGGCAGCGCCGACATCGCCGATGTGCGCTACGTGCTGGATCAGGACAAGCAACCTGGCCTGCAGATCCGCTATCGACCCGAAGCGCACCAGCGCATCCACGATGGCACGGCAGCACTGGTCGGCCAGCGAGCGGCGATCAGCGTGGATGGGCGCGTGCTGATGGTGGCGACGGTGAAAGGCCCGTTCGGGGCATCGATGATGCTGAGCGGGCTGCCGAGCGTTGCCGAGGCGCAGGCGCTGGCCAGGCACATCACCGGTCAGTGACGGGCGCGCCAACACCACCGCGCTACGCGCGGAGGTCGACCAAGGTCGACCGCTACCGTGCGAACCGTGCCTCGATCTCCTCCAGTGACTTGCCCTTGGTCTCCGGCAGCCAGAACGCGGCCACCAGGAAGAACACGAAGGTGCACGCCGCCCAGAACACGAACATGCTGGCGTAGCCGTAGTGGCCCACCGTCGGCAGGAAGATCGCGGCGATGGTGGTCGACACGAACTGGTTGATCAGCAGGGCGATGCTCATGCCGTTGGAGCGGATGCGGTTGGGCATCAGTTCTGACAGCGCCAGCCACACGCACACGCCGGGGCCGACCGCGAAGAACGCGACGAACACCAGGATGCAGGCAGCGACCGCCCAGCCATGGGCCGGCGGCGGTACCGGGCCGATACGGGCCTGCTCGATGCGCAGCGGTGCCTGCGCGGCACTGGCCGGGTCGGCAAACGGGTTCAGATGCAGTTTGCGGAAGAAGGCACCGATCACGCTGTCGGCCTGCACGGTGCCGGCGCGCTCGATGCGCAGCTCGCGATCAGTCAGGTTGTCGCTGCGCAGGGCCCGCACATTGGTGAAGTCACCATAGGCGTACGACACGGTCAGCTGCATCGGCCGGCCCTGGCTGTCGATGCCATTGCCCAGGCGCTGCCACTGCGCGTCGTCCAGCACCAGCTGCAGGCCGTCGCCGCTGACCGCCGCCTGCAGCTGCGGCTGCACGTCGGCACGGCCGCGCTCGGCCTGGAAGAACAGGGTGGCGGCGGCCAGCAGCGCCACGCAGATGCCGCCGCTGCCGAGCATCAGCAGGAACTTGCGGCCTTTGCGGTCGACCAGCAGCAGGGCGACCACGGTCATCACCGCGTTGAGCAGCTTGATTGCCACGTCGGCGCCGTTGGCGACCGAGCCGGACAGGCCGGCCTGGTTGAGGATGTTCACCGCGTAGGCCAGCACCGAGTTGATGCCGGTAGCCTGGGTGCAGGCCAGCACCACGCAGGCCAGCAGGAACGGCACCACATAGCGGCGGCTGAGCAGGGGGTCGCGCCTGCCGTCGCTGCTGCTCGATTCCGGCGCCTGGATCTGGGCCAGCGTGGGCTCGACGTCTGCGCTGGGAAGCACACGCTGCAGGCTGCGGCGGGCGTCGTCGATGCGACCGCGACGCACCAGCCAGCGCGGCGATTCGGACAGCCAGAAAATGCCCGCGCAGAACAACAGGCCCGGCGCCAGGCAACTCCAGAAGATGGTGCGCCAGGCATGATCCTTCACCGTGAACAGTTCCTGCGCCTGCTGTGCAAGCGGCAGCGAGCGCACCGCTTCGGCGGCGGCATCCACCGCATGTGCGTGGTACAGCCCGATCAGTGCGGCCAGCACCAGGCCAATGGTCAGCAGCAGCTGGAACATTGCCGCACCCCGGCCACGTCGCTCGGGACTGAGGACCTCGGCCAGGTACAGCGGCACCACCACGCCGATCAGGCCACCGCTGACGCCTTGAAGCAGGCGGCCCAGCAGCAGCGGGGTGTAGCCGGACGCCAGCGCCATGATCGGGATGGAGGCGGTGAACAGCAGGCCGGCCAGCAGCATCGCACCGCGGCGACCGATCAGGTCGGCGACCATGCCGGCGAACAGCGAGGACAGCACGCTGCCCAGCAGTACCGCCGCCACCACGAAGCCGAGCTGCTGGCTGCTGAGCTGCCAGGCGTGGCTGGCCGTTGCCTCCAGGTAGGGCAGGGCACCGGCGATGATGCCGATGTCGATGCCGTACAGCAGGCCACCGAGGCCACCGATGAAAAGCAGGTAGCGTACGGGCCAGCGCGGGGTGGGGGAAGCGGGTACGGCAGGTGCGGCGGCTGCGGTCATCGGCGTATTCCTGGAATAACGGGGATGGTGCGTGGCTGGGGCATTTTGCTTGCGCGCTTCATGTAGAGCCGGGCCATGCTCGGCTTGCCGCGCGAAGCACGGCGCGGACGTCATCGATGTCGGTACGAAAAGCAGCCGAGCATGGCTCGGCTCTACAAGAACGCAGCCATCAAGCGTCTGCGGCGTTCAGATCGACTACCCGCCCACCGACCACCACCTGCTGCAGGCGCAGCTCGGCGTCCAGCACCACCAGGTCGGCGCGGGCGTCGGGCGCGATGCGGCCGCGATCGCCCAGGCCCAGGTAGTCGGCCGGGAAGGTGGAAACCCGCTGCGAGGCATCGGCCAGGTCCAGGCCGACGCGCACCAGGTTGCGCAGTGCCTGGTCCATGGTCAGCGCGCTGCCGGCCAGCGAGCCGGTGGCCAGGCGCACGCAACCGCCACACTTGTGCACGCGCTGCTCGCCCAGTGCGTACTCGCCATCGGGCATGCCGGTGGCGGCAGTGGCATCGGTCACCGCGTACAGGCGCGGGATCGCGCGCGCAGCCAGGCGGATCACGCCGGGGTGGATGTGCTGCAGGTCGGGAATGATCTCGGCGTACTGCGCATGCGCCAGCGCGGCCGCAGCGATGCCTGGGCGATAGTGATCGACGCCGGTCATGCCGTTGAACAGGTGGGTGAAGCCGGAGGCACCCGCTTGCAGGGCAGCCACGCCCTCTTCGTAAGTGCCCGCACTGTGGCCGAGCTGCACGCGGATGCCCAGTGCCGACAGTGCGGGAATCAGCGCGGTGTGCTCGCCGATTTCCGGCGCCAGTGTCATCACCCGGATCGGCGCCAGCGCGTGCAGCTGCTGTACCAGTGCCAGCGTCGCCTCGAGGGTGCGATTGGGTTGCGCGCCCAATCGCTGCGGGCTGATGAAGGGGCCTTCCAGATGCACGCCGGCGATGCACGCCGCGTCGGCGTCGGGCGCGGCCATGGCGGCGGCCACACCCTGCAGCGCGTGCGCGATCTCGTCCAGGCCGGCGGTCATGGTGGTGGCCAGCAGCGTGGTGGTGCCGAAGCGCAGATGGGTGCGGGCGATGGTGCGCGCCACGTCGCCGCCCTGCATCAGGTCCACGCCGGCCGCACCGTGCACATGCAGGTCGATGAAGCCGGGCAGGATCACCGGCAGCTGCAGGTCATCAGCGCCGCTGTGGTCATCCACCTGCAGCTGGCGCACATGCGAATCAAAATGGACGTGGCCGCGCCGCCAACCCAGTGGGGTGAGGATGCGGCCGTGCAGGGAACGGGTATCGGTCATGCGGGAGGCTCGGCGATGATCACGTCGATGCCCAGCCGCTGCAGTCCCTCGCGGGTTGCGTCGTCGATGCCGGCGTCGGTGATGATGGCGTGGATCTGGTCCAGGCGGGCGATGCGGTGCAGGCTGACGCGGCCGAACTTGGAGGCGTCGGTCAGCACCACGATGCGGCGCGCGCGCTCGACCATGCGGTGGTTGAGGCGGGCTTCGGCTTCGTCATGGGTGGTCAGCCCGAACTGCAGGTCCAGGCCATCCACGCCCAGGAACAGGGTGTCGAAGCTGTACGAGTTGAGGCTGGCTTCGGCCTGGCTGCCCTGCAACGAGAGCGATTGCTGGCGCAGCAGGCCGCCGGTCAGCAGCACGTTGATGCCCGGCGCGTTGGCCAGTTCCCAGGCGATGTTCAGGCCATTGGTCATCACCGTCACGTCGCGATGCGCGCGCAGGTGGCGGGCCAGCGTCATCGTGGTCGAGCCCGAGTCGATGATGATGTTGTCGCCCGGCTGCACCAGGCGCGCCGCACAGGCGCCGATGGACTCCTTCAGTGGCAGGTTCAGCGCATCCTTCTCGTGGATGTCCTGCTCCTGCGGCGGGGTGCGCACCAGCGTGGCACCACCGTGGGTACGGTTGGCCAGGCCCTGCGACTCGAAGTGGGTCAGATCGGCACGGATGGTCACCGCCGACACGCCGAAGCGCTCGACCAGATCGGCCACCTGCACCGAGCCGTGCTCGATCAGCAGCTGCAGGATCTGTTGCCGGCGGGAGCGGGTGTTGCGCATGGCCATTCTCGGTTTCGCGGGGAAAGGTAGAGATTAGCCGTTCGCAGGAACGCCGGCAGCCGAAGCTGCGTCGTGCCTGCGGGTACCGGCGCGGTTGCCGCTGCAGGCGCGGGCATATTCGCCCAGGCACAGGCCGATGCGGTGCTGGACCAGTGCGGTGGGGGTGTTGGCCAGCGTGCCCTCGCGCACGGCGCGGTACTGCTCCGGCAGGTACTGGCTGAGCAGCACCAGCGGCGGCGCGTGCTGTTCCAGGTTGGCGAACAGGGTCTGCACCGCCTGCACCAGCGCCGGCTCGCCCCAGTAGTAACGGCAGCGGTCGCTGAAGGAGTAGCTGCGCAGCAGGCGCAGTGTGGCGTCATCGCCGTGGTAGTAGGACTGCCAGTACTTCGGCTGCGCCACCATCACCGCGTCCAGCACCTGCGGCAGGCGCGAGCATTGTGCAGCCGGCAGCAGTTCGGCCTCGATCGCAGCCAGCGCGAACAGCGCTTCGCGATAGGCGAAGGTGGCCGCCGGGCCGACCTTGAGGATGGCGAAGTGGTCGCGCACCAGGGCGTGCAGGCCGCTTTCGCGCTGGTAGTCGGTGGAGTGCGCTTCGAACACGATGCGCGGCTGCCGCTCGAGGAAGTCGGCCAGCGCATGGGCGGCCTCCGGGTTGTACTCGTGCACGCTGCTGTGGTCGAAGTCCACGCCCGGTTGCACCACCATCGCGATCACGCGCTGCCATGCATCGCGCAGCTGTGGCGTATCGAACGCCTGCTGGTGGATGGCCAGGGTCTGCGCGGCGGCGGCCGGCGTGGTCACCTGCAGGCCCTCGGCCAGCGAGGCTTCACCCCCGGGAATCGGCACCTCGGTACCGATTACGTAGACCGGCGGCGGCAGGCCGTGTTCGGCGGCGGTGCGTTCGGCAATCTCGGCTAGTTCGGCCGAGCGCGCGGCGACGACGGCATCGGGCAGCGGCACCGGGTCATCGGCGCAGGACATGCTGCAGTCCAGGTGGATCTTGTGGAAACCGGCGGCGACGTAGGCTTCGATCAGCACGCGGGCGTGGGTCATCGCTTCGGCAGCCGGGCGCTTCTGCCAGGCATTCGGGCCGAGATGGTCGCCGCCCAGGATCAGCCGCTCGCGCGGGAAGCCTTCTTCATCGGCCAGGGCGCCGACGTAATCGCGGTACTGCGGCGGGGTCATGCCGGTGTAGCCGCCGAACTGGTCGACCTGGTTGGAGGTGGCCTCGATCAGCAGCACGGTGCCATGGGCCAGCGCCACGTGCATGGCGGCGCGCAGCACCTGCTCGTTGCTGCAGCAGACGCTGTACAGGCCGACGTTGGCGCCGGCGCGGTGGGAGGCAAGCAGGGTCTGCAGCGGGGACATGGTCAGGCTCCGGACATCAGGAAAACGAGGGTTGGCAGGCGAGCAGCGCGGCACCGCGTGCGCCACCGGCATCGCCGAAACGCGGCGGCACGATCGGTGGTACCTGCACGCCATGGAACAGATGGGCCGCGATGGCCGCCGGCAGCTGCTGGTACAGCGGCGCGTACTGCGAAAGGCCACCGCCGAGCACGATCACATGCGGGTCCAGCGCCAGCACCAGCGCGGCCAGGCTGTGGCCGAGCAGGTCACGATGGATGTCCAGCGCCTTGCGCGCGCGCGCATCGCCGGCCTCGGCCAGGGCAATCACCGCGCTGGCGTTGGCGGCGCTGCCACCGAGATGGCGTTCGATCATTGCTACGCCACTGCCGGAGACATAGCGCTCCACGCAGCCCTGCAGGCCGCAACCGCAGTCCAGCAGCGGCAGGCCGTGGCGCTGCAGCAGGTGGCCGGGCACGCTCCAGTGGCCCCATTCGCCGGCCAGGCCGTTGAAGCCGGACAGCAGCCGGCCCTGCAGGCAGAAGCCGCCACCGGCACCGGTGCCGAGGATGGCGCCGAACATGCTGGGGTAACCGTCAGCCGCGCCGCCGTGCGCTTCAGACAAGGCAAAGCACTGCAGGTCGTTGCCGAAATGCAGCGGGCGTTGCAGCCGCGCCTGCAGATCCTGCGCCACGCATTGCCCGGTCAGTGCGGGCACGTTCGCGCTGAGCTGGCGGCCACTGCGGCGGTCGCGCACGCCGGGCAGGGCGATGCCGATGGCCGCATCGCTGCGGCCGAGGGCAGCATCCGCCTCGGCGACCAGCGCCACCACCGCCTGCAGGAAGCCTTCGTATTCCCCTTGCGGCGTACCGACGCGGCGACGCCAGGTGACCTGCATCGCCGCATCGCATGCCACCAGCTCGATCTTGGTGCCGCCGATGTCGATGCCATAGCAGGCGTGGGCGATCAGCTCAGCCATGGTGGATGGTGACGCCCTTGACGACGCGGTTGACGGTGCCGTCCGGGAACGGGTTGTCCGGGGTCAGTCCCAGCGCGGCCGAGCGCTGCAGTGCGAACAGCTGCGCAAAGCCCAGCCACAGCGGCGCCAGCCACGGATCGTCCAGCGGCGGCACGCTGAGGGTGTAGTCGTCGTCGGCGCCGATGTCCGAATGCGGGCCGATCGCCAGCACCTGGCCCGCTACGCCGTCGCGGCGCAGCTCTTCCAGCAGGTCCTGCTCGTAGCGGCGCGCCAGTGGCTGCACGCTGCGCAGCACCACCACCAGGGTGTTGCCATCCAGCGTCGACTTGGGGCCATGGCGGAAGCCCAGCGGTGTGTTGGCCAGTGCCAGCACGCGCCCGGCGGTCAGTTCCAGCACCTTCAGCGCGCACTCGCGCGCCAGAGCTTCCAGCGGCCCACTGCCGAGGTAGATCACACGGTTGAACGGGCGCTGCGCCAGCGCGGCCACCGGTGCATCCCACTGTGCCTGGCCTTCGCGGGCCAGCGCGGCGATCTGCTTCAGGCGCGCCACGCGCGCATCCCACGGAGAGCGATCGAACACCGTCAGTGCGGCCAGCAGCATGCAGGTGAGGCTGCTGGTCATGGCGAACGCGCGGTCGCAGCTGGCCGACGGCATCAGCAGGGTGCAGGTATCGGCACGACCGGCGCCACGGCGGGCCAGTTCGCCATCGGCGTTGCAGGTGATGTCGAGGAAGCGCGCGTCATCCACGTCGCTGCGCACGCGATCCACCGCTGCCACGCTTTCCGGGCTGGAACCGCTGCGGCCGAACGAGACCAGCAGGGTCGGGCGGTCGCGCTGCAGGTACAGCGCCGGGTGGGTCAGCACGCTGGTGGTGTGCACCACGCGCACCTCGGCTGGCCACTGCGCGTTGATCGCATCGGCCACCATCTCGGCGATGAAGCCGGAGCTGCCGGCGCCGGTGAACAGCACGCGCTGGTTGGGGTCGTTGAGGCTGTCGCCAAGGAAGGCCTGCAGGCGGTCGCGGGCACGCGACAGGTCCAGCGCAAGGGTTTCCCACAGCGCAGGCTGCTGGGCGATTTCGGTAGCGGTATCGGCTCCGCCCAGGCGCTGCCAGGCGGGGACATCGGAAAGCAGGGTGGCGTCCATTCGGAGGTTCCAGTTAGGCCAGCGCACCATCTGCGTTTTCTTTCGAAATGTCAAACATCGAAAGTAAAAAGAAAGAAAACGGGTGGGCGACTTTTCCCGGCGCACGGACCGCAGGAAAACGAAAGGGTGGGCGGAATGCCGTATCGCACAATGCTTAACAGGCGCCTGCAAGCGCTTACACAAAGTACTGCAACGCAACAACTTTCGTTTCACTGGAATATATCTTCCTTTTTCCTTTCAATTTGTTGACATCTTTCGAATAGCTGCCCTAGAGTCGGCCCAACCGCTTTCGAAACGCCCGGTGAACGGGTTGGGAGTCCGCGTGGAAAACTGCGTTCGTCGCTCGCCGCTGATGCTGGCCCTGTTGCCGGCACTGATGCTGGCGTCCATGCCGTCCCGGGCCGAGCCGGTCGGCAACCTGCGTTCGGTCAGCGCCAGCGACAGCCGCGACGGCGTGCAGGGCTGGGACCTGCAGACCGACAAGGGCGCGCGGATCCGCATCGAACTGCCGGCCACCGACATCATCCGCGTGCAGGCCGGCCGCAACGGCACGCTGACCGGCGCCGGCGACAAGGCCGCACCGATCGTGCTGCCACAGCCCAAGGCGAACGTGCAGGCACAGCTGGAAGAAGACGCGCAGGAAATCCGCGTGCGCACCGACGCGCTGGTGCTGCACGTACAGCGGCAGCCGCTGCGCCTGCGCCTGGAACGACTGGACAACGGCCAGCCCACCGCGCTGTGGCAGGAACTGCAGCCGCTGGACCTGGATACCACGCAGAGCGTGCAGGTGCTGTCTTCGCAGGCCGATGAGGGCTACTTCGGTGGTGGCCAGCAGAACGGCCGTTACCAGTTCAAGGGCCGCGAGCTGGACGTGTCCTATTCCGGTGGCTGGGAAGAAGGTGATCGGCCGAGCCCGGCGCCGATGCTGCTCAGCAGCCGTGGCTGGGGCATGCTGCGCAATACCTGGAGCGATGGCAGCTACGACCTGCGCCAGAGCGACCAGGCCACGCTGCTGCATCGCGAAGACCGCTTCGATGCCTACTACTTCGTCGGCGCGGACCTGCCCAAGCTGATCGAACGCTATACCCAGCTGACCGGCCGCCCGAACATGGTCGCGCGCTGGGCGCTGTCCTACGGCGATGCCGATTGCTACAACGACGGCGACAACAGCAAGAAGCCCGGCACCGTGCCCGAAGGCTGGAGCGACGGCCCGACCGGCACCACGCCCGATGTGATCGACAGCGTGGCCAAGCAGTACCGCGCCCACGACATGCCCGGTGGCTGGATCCTGCCCAACGATGGCTACGGCTGCGGCTACAAGCAGTTGCCGGAAACGGTGAAGGGGCTGGCCGGCTACGGTTTCCGCACTGGCCTGTGGACCGAGAACGGCGTCGACAAGATCGCCTGGGAAGTGGGCAAGGCCGGCAGCCGCGTGCAGAAGCTGGACGTGGCCTGGACCGGCAAGGGTTACCAGTTCGCGATGGACGCCAACCGCCAGGCCTTCAACGGCATCCTCGACAATTCCGATTCGCGTCCGTTCCTGTGGACGGTGATGGGTTGGGCCGGCATCCAGCGCTACGCCGTAGCGTGGACCGGTGACCAGAGCAGCAGCTGGGACTACATCCGCTGGCACGTGCCGACCCTGGTCGGTTCGGGCCTGTCCGGCATGGCCTACGCCAGCGGCGACGTCGATGCGATCTTCGGCGGCAGCGCCGAGACCTTCACCCGCGACCTGCAGTGGAAGGCGTTCACCCCGGTGCTGATGGGCATGAGCGGCTGGTCGTCGAACGCGCGCAAGCACCCCTGGTGGTATGACGAGCCCTACCGCAGCATCAACCGCGACTACCTGAAGCTGAAGATGCGCCTGACGCCATACATGTATGGGCTGGTGCACGAGGCCGCGCAGACCGGTGCACCGCCGGTGCGTGGCCTGATGTGGGACCACCCGCGCGATCCGCATGCGCAGGATGAGACCTACAAATACCAGTTCCTGCTCGGCCGCGACCTGCTGGTGGCGCCGGTGTACCGCAGCCATGCGGCCAGCCGTGGCTGGCGCCGCGACATCCACCTGCCGGCCGGCGGCTGGATCGACTACTGGGATGGCCGTCGCGTGCTGGCCGGTGCCGACGGCCGCCAGCTGGACCGCCAGGTGGACCTGGCCACGCTGCCGGTGTTCGTGCGTGCCGGTGCGATCCTGCCGATGTACCCGTCGATGCTGTTCGATGGCGAAAAGCCGCTGGATGAAGTGACCTTCGACCTGTACCCGCAGGGTGACTCGCAGTACACGTTGTACGAAGACGATGGCAACACGCGCCGCTACCAGCAGGGTGAGTCGAGCACGCAGCAGATCCGCGTGCAGGCGCCGGCGCAGGGCAGTGGGCCGGTGCAGGTGCAGATCGATCCGGTGCAGGGCCAGTACAACGGCCAGCTGGCCCAGCGCCGCTACGGCCTGCGCGTACTCAGCCGGCAGGCACCACGTGCGGTGCAGGCCGGTGGCCGCGTGCTGCCGGCGCTGGCCGATGCGGCAGCGTTCAACAACGCCAGCGAAGGCTGGTACTTCGATGCCAAGGAGCGCCGTGGCACGCTGCATGTGCGTACCGCCACCCAGGACATCCGCCAGCCGCTGCAGCTGCAGCTGGACTTCGCGGTGGCGGCAGCGGCCGCCGATGATGCCTACCCGGCCGCACCGGTGCTGGGCCGCGAACTGCCGGCCGACAGCCTGCTGGTGGTCAACCGCCCGACCGAAGAGCCCGGCCACGCACTGGAGAACGCCTTCGACGACGATCCGGCCACCTGGTTCCGTAGTGTGCGCAACCAGGCCGTGCGCACCGGCGCCCACGAGTGGGTGATCGGCTTCGGTGAGCGGAAGATGATCGATGGCATCGACATCGCGCCACGCAACGACAAGAACTGGAAGCATGGCCAGGTACGCGACTATGAGGTGTACCTGGGCGACAGCAACGGTGAGTG
The DNA here is from genome assembly GCF_059371555.1 of Stenotrophomonas sp. YJH_SMC_10. Lineage (NCBI taxonomy): Bacteria > Pseudomonadati > Pseudomonadota > Gammaproteobacteria > Lysobacterales > Lysobacteraceae > Stenotrophomonas > Stenotrophomonas sp. YJH_SMC_10. The sequence continues at coordinate 204,139 of NZ_JCAFUS010000007.1, forward strand.
GGGCGAGCCGATCGCCCGCGGCCGCCTGGAGTTGAAGGAGGGCGTGCAGCGCATCGACTTCCCGGCGCATGCCGGCCGCCTGCTGCGCTTCCGCGTACTGAGCGTGCAGAACCCGGAAGGCGACGGCGCCAGCAGCACCGACCCGATGGTCACCGCCGCCCAGGGCAGCGCCCGCGCGTTCGATGCACTGCAGCCGCGCGACGTCGGCCCGATCGCGCTGTCCACTTTCCACATCCTCGAACACCAGGAACCAGAACGACCGGCCCGGCAGCGCTATCTCTCCGAGCTGCCGGTGCCGGCCGCGCTGGCCAGCCAGCTGCGCGCCGACCAGTCGTTCCGTGGCGACGCCGGCATGCGCATGAACGGCCTGCAGTTCCGCCGGGGCCTGGGTGTTGGCGCCAACAGCCGGATCGACCTGCGCCTGCAGGGCGGCTGGCACCTGCTGCGCGCCGATCTCGGTATCGATGACGCCTGCCGCAACGCCGGTGGCCTGCAGTTCCAGGTCTGGGGCGACAACCGCCTGCTGTACGACAGCGGCCTGGTGAAGGCGCCCGGCGTGGTCAAGCCGGAGCTGGACATCCGTGGCCTTTCCACCCTGAGCCTGCGCACGCTGGGTGCGCAGGGCAGCCAACCCGCCCAGGTCTGCGCCAACTGGGCCAACGCCGTACTGATCGGCCAGGAGGGCGACTCCGCCAGCATCGTCGCCCCATGACCCCCTCGTAACACCGCTCCTCCCCCCGCCCATTCCGACCATGGCCCTGGTGGCCGTGGCCCGGGAGCGTTTTGCCCGCCGAACGCCCACGCGCTCACTTATCGCGCTGCACCCCTGCCAGGAGAGAACCCCGATGTTGCCCGCCCGCCACCACCGCCCCCCCTGTCGTTCGATCGCTCCGCTGTCGCTGGCCATCGCCGGCGTGCTGCTGTCGGTTGCCGTTCCTGCCTTCGCCCAGGAGAGCAAGGACAAGGCCACTGACCTGGCCCGCATCGAGGTCACCGGCTCCAACATCCGCCGCACCGACGTTGAAACCGCCTCGCCGGTGCAGGTGATCAGCAAGCAGGACATCCAGAACATGGGCGCGCGCACGCTGCTGCAGGTGCTCGACAACCTGCCGGCCGCACGCCCGGCGCAGCAGGATGCGCGGTCGCTGTTCACCGGTTCCGACGGTGCCTCGCAGGCCAACCTGCGTGGCCTCGGCGCGCAGGGCACGCTGGTCCTGCTGAACGGTCGTCGCCTGTCGTACTACGGCGCACCCGCTGGCTTCCAGACCCAGTTCGTCAACATCGATGCGATCCCCGCCGCCGCCATCGAGCGCATGGAAGTGCTGACCGACGGCGCCTCGGCGGTGTACGGCACCGACGCGGTGGCCGGCGTGATCAACGTGATCACCAAGCGCAACTTCCAGGGTGCCGAGGTCAGCTTCACCAACGATACGTCCTCGCGCATCGACTCCTACGGCGAGCGCCAGGCCAGCATCACCGCCGGCTTCGGTGACCTGGCCGAGAGCCGCTTCAACATCTACGGCGCGGTGAACATGTACCGCCGCGACGCGATTCCGCTCAGCGACTTCTACGACAAGCGGCCCGACCAGTACTACGTCAACAACCCGAACTACCTCAACAACCTGCGCCTGGGCGTGGGCAGCAAGCCGGGCGAGTTCAACCCGGGTACCTACTTCGCGTTCGATCCGGTCACCGGCCGCCGCGTGCAGGAAGCTGCACCGGGCTGCAGGAACGTGCTGACCAGTGAAGCGGCCGGCCCGCGTTGCGTCTGGGAAACCTGGATGAACAACGAGATCGATGCCGGCGCCAAGTCCGAGCGCAACACCGCCTACCTCAACGGCACGTTCCTGGTCGGCGACAACACCGAGATCTTTGCCGAGGCCACCTACACCGACATCGATCTGCGCGCCAACGGCGGTACGCCGCGCACCTACGGCACCACCACCGGCAACCCGACCAGCTGGTTCTCGCGCAATACCGGCAACACCGTCAATCAGTTCCTGTACCCGTTCCTGGGCCCCAACAACGAATACAACCACGCCAGCCCGCAGCTGAAGGCAATGATGGGCGGGGTGGTCGGCCTGAACTACCTGCTGCAGGATGCCGGCCCGAACTACTTCGGCCAGCGCAACACTGACAAGAGCTACCGGGTACTGGCGGGCGCACGTGGCAATGTGGGTGACTGGAACTGGGAGACCGCATTCGCCAGCGCTGGTACGCACTCCACCACCTACCAGACGATCAACGTCAACACCAAGGGCTTCGAGAAGGCCTTCGGCCCATACACGATCGATCCGGGCACCGGTCGGGTGATCATCTCCGATCATCCGGCGTACAAGTTCGGCGAGATCAGTGAAGCCAACGCCGCGCTGATCCGTGAAGCGTTCCCGACCTTCGACATCCAGTCGTGGACCCGCCTGCATACCCTGGATGGCAAGATCGAAGGCCCGCTGTTCCAGCTGCCGGCCGGCGAGATGCGCGCCGCGTTCGGCTTCAATGCCAGCCGTGAGACCTTCTACACCCCGGGCAATGCCGACGCGGCCAACGGCCTGATCACCCAGCAGGGTGGCTCGTGGTTCGATGGCAAGCGCAACACCTACGCGCTGTTCGCCGAGACCGTGGCACCGATCACCGACAAGCTGGAACTGGATGCGGCGGTCCGCGTGGACAAGTACCCGAACTTCAGCGCCAACGTCGCGCCGAAGATCGGCTTCAAGTACCAGGCGTTCGACCAGCTGATGCTGCGCGGCACCTATTCCACCGGCTTCCGCGCACCGAGCCTGGCCGAGTCCGGCAATGGCGGCGTGTTCGCACAGCTCGGTGGCTTCCGTGACGAACTGCGCTGCGGCGAGACCAATGCCATCGCCAACCTGCTGCTGAAGTCGCAGCGGCCGGGCGACGTCGATCTCGGCAAGACCCTGCTGAACGTCGATTGCAGCCGTACCGTGGCGCGCATGACCCAGCCGAACAAGGACCTGAAGCCGGAGAAGGCGAAGATCGCCACCCTCGGCTTCGTCTACGAGCCGGCCAGCTGGCTGTCGGTGTCGGCCGACTACTGGTTCATCTACCGCAACAATGAAATCGTCGCGCCGGACTATCGCCGCATGGAAGACATCATCTCGATGTCGCGCTCGCCGATCACCGACAGCGACCGTGCCAATCTGGCGCAGCTGGCGGCCATGTGCGCCGATCCGGCCAGCGGCGTGAGCTGCCCGTCGGTGCTGCCGGGTTATTCGGCCGGCAACGTGGCCAGCGTGGTGGGCCAGTACAAGAACCGTGGCAAGACCCTGATCGACGGCTTCGACATCGACGCACGCAGCCGCTTCTCGCTGGGCGACTGGGGCAACCTGAACATCGGCCTGGCGGCCACCATCGCCAACCGCAACCGCTTCTACATGGACGCGGAGAACGGCTGGTACTACGGCGACGTGGTGGGCTACTACAACAACCCGCGCCTGCGCGCCACGCTCAATGCCGACTGGACCTACAAGCAGGTGACCACCAGCATGTTCGTCAACTACGTCGGCGGCACCAAGTGGGCCACCGACCAGATCGACGAAGAGAGCAACAACAAGGAAACCTGCACCGGCGGCTACCTGGCCCTGCAGAAGAGCAAGTGCGATGGTGCACCGTCGTGGTGGACCGCCAACATGAGCGTCACCTGGCGCCCGGATGATGCCTGGAACCTGAGCTTCACCGTCAAGAACCTGTTCAACCGCCTGCCGTTCTACGATCCGAACAGCTTCCTGGGTGACTCCAGTGACTACGCAACCATCTTCGGCCGTGGTTACAGTGTGACCATCGGCTACCGGTTCAAGTAATTCCGTTTGCGTGACCTGGCGTGCCGGCTGTGGCCGGCACGCTGCCAAGAGGAGAGATGTCTGCCATGAAGCGTAGGGAATTCATCGCGGCCAGCGCCGCTGTCGCCGCCAGCAGCCTGCTGCCGCAGAGCCCGGCCTGGGCACGCGGACGCAAGGTGCGCCTGGCCATGATCGGCACCGGCATGCGCGGGCTGGTGCTGCTGAAGGAGCTGGTGCGCCGCGACGACGTCGAAGTGGTCGCCCTCTGCGATATCGAGCCGATCATGCTCGGCCGTGCCACAGAGATGGTGGCCAAGGCGGGCAAGCCGGCGCCGAAGACCTATGGCCAGGATCGTGATACCCATGCCTGGAAGCGCCTGCTGGAACAGAAGGGCATCGATGGCGTGATCATCGCTACGCCGTGGGAATACCACGCACCGATGGCGATAGCCGCGATGCAGGCCGGCGTAGCCGTGGGCTGCGAAGTGGTGGCCGGCATCACCCTGCAGGACCACTGGGACGTGCTGAAGACCCAGTTGAGCACCGGCACCCCGTACATGCTGCTGGAGAACGTCTGCTACCGCCGCGACGTGATGGCGGCGTTGCAGATGGTGCGCCAGGGCCTGTTCGGCGAGCTGGTGCATCTGCAGGCCGGCTACCAGCACGACCTGCGCGGCGTGAAGTTCAATTCCGGTGACCCGAACCAGCCCTACGACAGCGGCGTGGAATTCGGGCCCAAGGGCTGGAGCGAAGCACGCTGGCGCACCGAGCATTCGGTGCAGCGCAACGGCGAGCTGTATCCCAGCCACGGCATCGGCCCGTGCGCGATGTACACCGGCATCAACCGTGGCAACCGCTTCACCCACATCAATGCCTTCGCGACCAAGGCACGCGGCCTGCACGAATACACCGTGGCCAAGAGTGGCGGCACCACCCACCCCAGCACCCAGGTAAAGTTCAAGCTCGGCGACATCGTGACCACCACGCTGGCGTGCGAGAACGGCGAAACCATCCTGCTGCAGCACGACACCTCGCTGCCGCGCCCGTACTCGATGGGCTTCCGCGTGCAGGGCACCAAGGGCCTGTGGATGGACGTGAACCATTCGATCCACATCGAAGGCCGCAGCCCGCCGCACCAGTGGGAAGAGTTCAAGAAGTACCAGGACCAGTACGAGCACCCGCTGTGGAAGCAGAATGCCGACACCGCCGCCAGCGCCGGCCACGGCGGCATGGACTGGTTCGTCATCCATGCGTTTGTTGAAGCGCTGAAGGCCAAGGCACCGATGCCGATCGACATCTACGATGCGGTGACCTGGAGTGCGATCACACCACTGAGTGAGCAGTCGATCGCCAACGGTTTCCAGACGCTGGAGTTCCCGGACTTTACTGCTGGTGCGTGGAAGACGCGCAAGCCGATCTTCGCGTTTGACGGCAAGTACTGAGGTTCATCCCTTCCATGCTGTGACTGAAATGCCGGGCGATGCCCGGCGTTTCTGCTTGGTGCATTGGCATCCATAGAGCCGAAACCACGCTTGGCTGTCTTTCCACCCGCGATTGACCGCGACAGCTTCCGCCAGTGCGGTGATTACTGGCTGGACAAGCGCAATGTCTACTTCGAATGCGGGACTTCGCTGAAAGCCTTGGCCGAAGCCAACTGCGCCACCTTCCGCAGTATGGGCGGCGGCTACGGTGCCGACGATCACGGCGGCTGGCACTGCGGCCGACGCATGAAGCACTGCCTGCGCGGCGATCTGCTGCAGACAATCCCGCAGGATCCGCTGTACGCCGTTGACGACAACAGCGTCTATTGCGACGGGAAGCCTCTGCCCGGCGTGGATCACGCGCGCTGGCGTTTGCTGGGCGGACACTTCTCGGGCGATGGCAGCCGTGTTTACTACTTGGAACGGAAGCTGCCGCGCGTGGATGTGGCGTCGTGGCGTCTGTTGCAGGGGAGCTGGCCGCGGGACCATAAACACCTGTTCCATGTGTTCATGATCGAGACCGACCCGATGCTGCGTGCACAGCATGGTTTCACGGATGAAGAGGGTTGACGCGCGAAGCGGTTACCGCGACATCTTGATCTGCGTCAGCCGTCCCCCGGACGCCCTGGCATGCGGTACGCGGAACATTGCACCAGGTTGCACGAGTTCGGCTTGCTGCATCATCTTGGGCCACCACTCCAGAAGCCGCGCTGCGCGCTCGTAGTGGTTGAAGGTGCTCCAGCCCTTGGCCAGAACGAATACGGTCAGGCCGAGGCGTGCGATCGCCTCGCGCTCTGCGGGCTTGCGATGATGATGATCCTGGGTAACGTGTACGCGGATGCCACGCTGGGTGGCCGCGTCGAAGAGCTCCAGGTCAGTAGTACCGGGCATCACGAACTCCCTTACGTGGAAGACTTCGTGTTCGTCCGTTCCTGCAATGGCGTCGATGGCCCGGGCCAGCGCGGGCGGAAGATTCTCATCGATCTGCGCCTTCAAGGCGCGGCTCGATTCTCGAACTGCAGTGCTTTCTTCACTGCAGTCAGAGGTAGGTCATACAGCCTGGCCACGCGACGCTCGTCGCCACCTTCGGCGCGCAGCGCCTCGACAATGGCGATGGTAGGAACGCCCGATTCGGCAAGGATGGGCTGACCAAAACTGCGCTGTGGATCAAATACCACCGCGCGGGATCCCTTCAGTGGGAACCATCGTTCGGCACGATCATCGATGCCCAGTTCGATGCCGTCACGCAGCGAAGGTGCGATGACCTTGCGCATCACGTCCTGGCGCTTCACCACATCCACCAGTGCGGCATCGCCGCTGTCGCCCACGAGCTCCATGAAAATGCGGCGCCCATCGGTCTTGAAGCTCGTGCTGGTGAAGGGGTACTCCTTACCGAGCCGCTCGTTCAGCTCGACAATGGTTCGCCGCACCAGGTTGAGGGGCACGCCACATGCGACGAATGTGCGGACGAAGCGCAGCTCGATCAGATCGCGAAAGCCAATGCCGTCGATCTCTGAATCAGCCCATTGCGACTTCCACAGGGGAGGGTGGGCTTCCGGCTTCCCGTGCTTCCGGCCATGGTAGCCCTTCAGCCACCGGCGCAGTTCCGACGAGCTGCCGCCAATGAAGCGCGCGGCATCGGCATAGGAATAGAGACCGACGCCGAGGCTGTCCTGTGCTGGCAAGGCGATACCCATGCGCCGAGTCTACTCAATCGGAATGGAGCTGGAGTACAGAGTCACATTCTGCGCCCTGCGGGACTCATAAACTGAGAACGGAGACATGCGCGGGCGAATCTGCCGGGTGAGTGGCAGGCCGAAGCCGACCAGAAGATGGCGCGCCCGGAGGGATTCGAACCCCCGACCAATGGCTTCGGAAGCCACTACTCTATCCGGCTGAGCTACGGGCGCGTTGTAGAACCGCCGCGCCGTCGGCCAGTGCCGGGGCGGGCATCGCAGCGCCATGAGGCGGTGCGGGACGGGCATTCTATCCAGTTTCGCCGAACAAATCTCCCCCCACCGGCAAAGCCCTGCCGTAGGGGCAGGAGTATCCTATCGCCATGGCTGATACCCCCCTCACTTCGCCGCAGTCGCCGGCGACGCCGCGTTGGCGGCATTACTGGAGTCTGATGCGCGCTGATCGCCCGATCGGCACGTTGCTGCTGCTGTGGCCCACCTGGTGGGCGTTGTGGCTGGCCGCAGGCGGCCTGCCGCCGCTGTGGACGCTGTTCGTGTTCACCGCCGGCGTGTGGCTGACCCGCTCGGCCGGTTGCGTCATCAATGACTACGCCGACCGCTGGCTTGACCCGCACGTGGAGCGCACCAAGGCGCGCCCGCTGGCCACCGGCGCTATCAGCGGCCGTGCCGCGCTGGCGCTGTTTGCCGTGCTGATGCTGGTGGCGTTCGGGCTGGTGCTGACCCTGAACGGGCTGACCATCGGCCTGAGCTTCATCGGCGTGTTCCTGGCCGCCAGCTATCCGTACCTGAAGCGCTACACGCACTTGCCGCAGGTCTACCTGGGCATGTCGTTCGGCTGGGGCATCCCGATGGCGTTCGCCGCCGTGCAGGGCGAGGTGCCGATGCTGGGCTGGCTGCTGTATGCCGGCAACATCCTGTGGTCCACCGCCTACGACACCTGGTACGCCATGGTCGACCGCGAGGACGACCTGAAGATGGGCTCGCACTCCACCGCGATCCTGTTCGGTGATCTCGACCTGGTCATCCAGGGCGTGCTGTACGCGCTGTTCCTGGCCACCATGGCGCTTGTCGGCGTGCGTGGCGGGCTGGGCGGGTACTACCTGGCCGGCGTGGCTGTGGCCACCGCGCTGGTGGTGTACGAGTTCTGGATCTGCCGCAATCGCGAGCGCGGTCCCTGTTTCAAGGCGTTCCTGCACAACAACTGGGTGGGCGCCGCGCTGTTTGCCGGCATCGCCGTGGACCTGGCGCTGCGTTGATCCCAAGGCCTGGTAGAGCCGGCCGCTGGCCGGCTGCACCCGTGTGTGATTCCGAGGTTGCCGGCCAGCGGCCGGCACTACCGTCCTCCGCCAGCTACGACGATTCCCGGGCCTGGTAGAGCCGGCCGCTGGCCGGCTGGACCCGTGCGTGATCCCGAGGTTGCCGGCCAGCGGCCGGCACTACCGTCCTC